>JBMCPG010000171.1:0-4628 GCA_048626035.1 Cyclonatronaceae bacterium | reverse complement strand
ATTTGCACTGAGCCAGCCGGCTTGATGCAGCGCCCGCGCGTGAACTTTAGAAGCCTGCACATCATAAGGAACAAGATATTGATCGAGCTCGTAATCGTAGCCTACAGTAAATGCTTCAACCTGTTGCAGCACCTCTTGTTTTCCTTGCTTAGGCTGTCTCTTTTGCCAAATCTTCATAGTAAGCCGGAGGATTGGTTCGTGAAAGTAAACGGATATGCGCGTTTGTTAAAATACTTTCTTTATGCTTCAATAAACACATCAAAATAAGCTGCCCAACAGATTCATTGCTATCTCACGGGCACATCCACGCACATATCTAAAGGTACTCCGGAATGAATTAAAAACGCTTGTGCGGGGTTCAACAGAAAGAAAAAACGCCAAAGGTAATGCGGCGTTTCCACACGTCTGCATCATCAATCTTTTCATCATCAGAAGCTGTACAGCGCAGTTTCCGAACATCAATTAAGACTCCATTTTTATGAAAACCAGCGCATCAACGCTTGGGCAGCTTAAAGAAGCCGGTTGGCGCTCAAAATCTGTAAAAGAAGAGCTCCGCCAAAACCTCACCACCCACATCCGCGAAGGCATCAATGTCTTCAAAGACATTAAAGGCTACGATAAAACGGTACTTCCGCAGATTCAGCACGCCCTGCTTTCGAGGCACGATTTTATCTTACTCGGCTTGCGCGGACAGGCCAAAACCCGCCTTATACGGCTCCTGCCGCGTCTGCTGGATGAGTACATCCCCGTTATTACGGGTTCTGAACTCATGGATGATCCTTTGGCTCCGATTTCGGGCTACGGACTGGAAAAAGTAGCCGAGATGGGAGATGAAACGCCCATTTCGTGGATTCACCGGGAGCAGCGCTATGCCGAAAAGCTGGCCACCCCGGATACCAACGTTGCCGACCTGATAGGCGATATCGATCCCATTAAAGCGGCAACCCAAAAGCGAATGCTGGCCGACGAGCGCGTTATTAACTACGGTCTTATTCCCCGTATGAACCGCGGTATTTTTGCCATCAATGAGCTACCGGACCTTCAGCCACGCATACAAGTAGCCCTGCTTAACATCATGCAGGAGCGGGATATACAGATTCGCGGATTCAATATTCGCATTCCACTCGATGTGATGATGGTCTTTTCGGCCAATCCCGAAGACTACACCAACCGGGGCAACATCATTACGCCACTCAAAGACCGTATAGATGCCCAAATTATTACTCACTATCCTCGCTCTATCGAGATTGGCCTGGAAATTACCGAACAGGAAGCCTGGGCAGAACGCGATTCGGGGCGCATTAACGTACCGTATTTTATTCGTGAAATAATTGAGCAAGTAGCCTTTGAGGCGCGCAACTCCGAATATATTGATCAGAAAAGCGGCGTTTCGGCCCGGATGACCATCACCGCGATGGAACAGCTCATCTCCTCAGCCGAGCGGCGCAGCATCCTGACCGGAGAACCCGCCAGCGTACGCATCTGCGATTTATATCATATTGTGCCGGCGCTTACCGGAAAGCTTGAACTGGTGTATGAAGGAGAGCAGGAAGGGGCCGTAAACGTAGCTAAAGTGCTGATTGGCAAAGCTATAAACGTTATTTTCAAAAAACACTTCCCCGATCCTCAAAAGAAAAAACACTCGAATGAGGAATATCAGCGTATTGTACAGTGGTTTTCCAAAGGCGGAACCGTAGAGCTGGAAGACAGCATGAAACAGGCCTGGTACCAGCAAAAGCTTTCGCAAGTAGATGGCCTCGAAGCCCTCGTACAAAAACATGTGAAGCCCGGCAGCACGCAGGAGGCCTACATTTTTATGGATCTCGTGCTCGATGCCATGCACCATAATTCTATGCTGGGCAAAGAAGATTTAGAGCACAGCACCAAGTTTTCAGACATGGTAGGCAGCATGCTCGGCTCGCTCGGCAGATTCGGCGAAGACGAAGACGATGACTACGACGAATAGATTTCTGCAAAGGCCTTGCTTGTAAATAGGTTTAAGATTACTTATTTTACCAAGCTATATACAAAACCACTGCATACGTTATAGAACAAACGACATTTATTCCATATCGCCATGAAAAAAGATATCCATCCCGAGTATAATGAAATAAAAGTTGTGATGAGCGATGGTTCTGAGATAATGACCCGCAGCACGATGAAAGCCCGCGACGGCGTATATCGTGCCGAGGTAGATTCCAAGAATCATCCTTTTTACAACGATGAGAAGAAAATGCTTACTACTGCCGGCCGTATCGATAAGTTCAACAAGCGCTACGCCCGCAAGAAAAAATAAGCTTACGCTTATGGTATTTTAGCCTGTTCAGAAGCGGCTGTTCATTAAATATGAGCAGCCGCTTCTTTTTTGGGATTTCAGGCAGAGCCACCGCTTGTACGATTCTTATACCAGGCCGCACTCAGGGTTTTCAAATAAAAAAAGCCCTGAACTATAAATAAATACAATTCAGGGCTTTAAGCTGGTGGGACCGGGCGGAATCGAACCGCCGACACACGGATTTTCAGTCCGTTGCTCTACCGACTGAGCTACAGTCCCGTAGCTGTTTTTAAAGAGACGCAAATATAATACGTTTTTGGCCTCAATGAAAGCTTTTTTTAGATTTTGTTCAGCTTCTTAGCGCTTTACTTTTATCAAAATGAGTGTTTATAAAAGCTTAGCAGTGTTGAATAAGCGTATTTTTTTGCGTAGCCTTTCCCGGCGGCCTCTACCAGCCAGCTGATGGATTTCACACCAACGCTTGTTATATTGGGTGCTGCTGTTGGCACCGCACGCACACGCGCGGGCCGTTTTCTCCTCCCTTTTTATTTTAAGCTATTCCTGCTCATGCTACAGCGTGCCGTTTTACTGGGCTGTTTCTGTCTTTTTAGCACACTACTGCTTTGGCCGTATTCGGGCAAAGGGCAGCACGCCCCTACCCCCGATGCCGCCACAATTACTGAGGCCATCACCCTTTATGATGAGGGACAGTTCGAGGCGGCTATTACGGCTTTTTCGGGCTATCTCGAACTCGATAAAGGTGAGCGGCTGCGCCGGCAGGCTTTGTATTATACCACGCTTTCCCGCGCCGCGCTGCAGCCGAAGCGTGCAGAGCTTTTTTATGATGTTTTCGTAGCCGATTATCCGCGCTCCCCCGAAGCTATGATGCTCTTTGTGGATTTGGGCCATCGCGCCCGCAGCGCCGGGGAGCTGGCCGAGGCCAATCAGTTTTATGAGCGGGCCCTGGCGCTTCCTCCCGATCCGGCGCTTTCCCCCCGTTTGCTGTATTGGAATGCCGAAGTATATATTGAACGCGAGATGCCAGCCGAGGCGCACGAAAATTATGCCCGCCTGCCCCTGGAATTTCCTGACTCGCAGTTTGCCCCGCAATCGCTCTACAGCCGGGGCCGCTTGTACCTGGATGCCGAAGATTTTGAAGCCGCGGCAGAAATGTTTGAACAGCTCCGGGCCGACTACCGCAACGCCCCAATTACTTCCCGGGTGGGCACTGCCCTGGGCGAAGCCTACTACCGGCAGGCCCGCTACGAAGAGGCCATCAGCAGTTTGCGCAGCGCGCTTTCCAGTCTCGATGATGAACAACAGGCCAAAGCATCGCTCATTATGGCAGAAAGCTATAATTACCTGGATGACTTGAGCAACGCCACCACCTGGTACCGCCGCTATATTCAGCTTAAGGAAGGCCAGGAGGAAGAGCGCCTGGCCCGCTACGGCCTGGGCTGGGTTTATCATAAGCAGGGCGTATATCATTGGGCAGCAGAGGCTTTTGGCGAGGCCGTTACCGCGCAAGACGAGCTTTCCGAAAAGGCGTTGTACTATGAAGCCATAAACCACAAGCTGGCCGGCCGCTACGAGCTGGCCCTGCAAAGTTTTGAGCGCTTTTCAGAAATGTTTTCTTCCGGCGAGTGGCTGGAAAAAGCATATTTCGAGTGGGCGGTGATCCTCTACGAAATCGGCGACCATGTTTCGGCTATAGAACGGCTTCTTTTTGTGGTACGCACGGTTTCGCCGCTCGAATATCCCGGCGAAATCTATACCCTGCTGGGAGAAGCATATTTTGCCAACGCTGAATATACCCGCGCCATTGCAGCCTTCGAACAAGCCGAAGAATCGGGCATGGTAACGCCCGAAGTGAAGCTGCAGGCGCAGTTTCAGCGGGCCTGGGTATTGTTTCAAAACCGGGCCTATGACGAAGCACAACCTGTATTTGAGCGGGTTTATACCCAGGGGCGCGATACCGATATTGGAAAAGAGGCTCTATCCTGGAGTGCTGAAAGCTTTTTCAGCCAGGAACAATATACGGCTGCTGCCGACCGCTTTCGCCGCTTTTTGAATGATGAACAGGCCCGGCAAATAGACGCGCAGCTAACCGCCGCCGCCCGGTATTCGCTGGGCTGGAGCTACTTCATGTTGGGTGAATATGAGGCCGCAATTGCCCCATTGCGCAGCTTTCTTGATAATTTCACAGAGCCGGAAATTGCCATGTTTCCCTATGATGTTGATGCCCAGCTGCGCCTGGCCGATGCGCATGTTGCCCTCCGCCGCTACAACGATGCCATCACATATTATGATGAAGCCGCCGATTTTCCCGAAAGCGCCGATTACGCAACCTATC
>JBMCPG010000170.1:0-4631 GCA_048626035.1 Cyclonatronaceae bacterium | reverse complement strand
AGGGCTACAATGGCATAAATAGCCCACGCATGAAGCCCCCAGTGCAGAAATGTAACGCCCATGGCATCTTTATATGAGCGAACAGAGCCCTCTTCTCCGTGCGGGGGATACAACATGTGCCACATCGGCTCTGCAACGGCAAAAAACATGAGGCCGATTCCCATACCGGCGCTAAACAACATGGCAAACCATGCCATGGTAGAAAATTCCGGCTTTGCTTTTTCGCCGCCGAGGCGAATGCTGCCGTACTTGCTAAAAGCAAAATAGAGTGCAAAACCTATAAAAATGTTGGTCGAGAGCACAAATAACCAGCTTGCCGTATCTGTAATGCTAACGCGGATGTTGCTAAAGAAGGTCTCGGCCGTATCTCCAAGCAATAGCGTAACAATTATTAATGTGGCAATCAAAATTACAGACGGCCAGAACACCGGTGCATGTATATCAAAATATTTACCGCCACTATTTTTCTGATGGGGCGGTATTTTTTTTTCGTCGCTCATACTATAATGGTACCTGGATGTTTATAAATGAAGGATTAGATAGCGTTTATTGTGTTTGTTCACCAACACGTGTATCTATGTTTGAAGGAAATTTTATATTGGATTTAGATACCGTACGTTTTCAGCCCCCAGCTTTGTTTGACTTGTAGGAAGGATGATGCGCAGATTAAACACGAATCACCTCTGCAAAATCCGCAAACGCCGCGCACTGTCCAAAATCGGAAAATACGCGGCGTTACGGAAATATGTGTCAGACCTGCCCGGCAGTAAGTTCAATATGCGGGCATTGTTTGAATGCTTGCTTAGAAGTAGTAGCCGATATTGATATTGAAACGGATGTTGTATTCAGAGTCACCCAGGCCAAGATCTTCGTGGCCAGGACCTACGCCCGTTCCGAAAGAATCGGTTAACCAAGGCTGATTTACGCCCTGAGCAATATCGAAGTAAGTGTACAGCGGGCCGGCGGCAAGGGCAAAACCGGTAATATTCTGAATAGTTTCTTCAAAATTATCGTCTAAGTCGAGGATATCACCATCAGCCAGGAGACCGTTATCTTCGCCTACAAGATTCTGCTGGTAAGAGAAGTCATTGTATAACGTAATGTTCGTGAACGGGCCGAAGTCAATATCAATAGAGCGGGAAAGACCAAGGGTGGCCAGCCATGCTTCGGTAGAAACCTGATATGGAATTCCATAAGCACCCATATAGACAGTGCTTATATCATTGCCTGCATCATCTTCGGGGTCCATGCTGTAATAGGCAAACTGTGGTTTAACACCAATGCCGGCAACCATGAAATCACCGTGTACAGCAGCGGCTACACGTCCGCTGAATTCATCGGTTACAGAATTGTAGAGCTGGCCGTATTCAAAAGAAGCGCCTACTTCGCCAGCGTCGAACATCTGGGCATAGCGCAGGTTAAACTGGTTGCGCTCGGTCAGGCTGGCGTTACCGTCGGGAATAACATCATAAGAATAACGTCCGGAGCCGCCGGAACCGAAAGAACCATCTCCGCTTACAGGACCTTCAGGCTCGGCCTGGTAGAAATAGGCCACGTCGAAACGATAGCTGTCGGTCATACGGGTATACTTCAGACCAGCATCGTGGTCATCTTCCAGGCCTACATAATAAGCCAGGCTGAACCACCAGCTGTTGGAGTTGTAGGCCAGATTACCGAAAGGCACCTGCGTTACACCAAGCTGAATCTGGTCTCTGGGCGAAAAATCATATTCCAACCAGCCCTGCTTGATAAAATGCGTACCAAACGTTGGGTAGAAACGATATTCAAAATTCATGCTGATGCCGCCGGGGTTGTTGTAAACGGCATTCAGTCGCCATGTATCCAGTGTGAAAGCACCATCAGTTGCTTCAATATCACTCTCATAGCTGGTAAGCAGTACGTTATAACGCAGGGCGCCACCAATGCTCAAAGAAGGCTCTTCATCCTGGGCAGCCAGGGTTGCGCCGCTGCCCGCAGTCGTTACAGGATTCGCGGGGATCAGCCACGTAATCAAGGTGATGCACAATAATGACAATCCAATCTTGTACAATTTATTCATAACAGTTTTTGTGTTTTTCGTTTTAGTGAATGATATTTAGTTAAGTGCTTTATAGCTCATAGTTTTACATGAGCATAAAGAAAAGAATAAATATCGCGAATTCAAAAGGAAAAACAGGGGGAGGGTCGGAATAGTTTCCTAACAATATTTCATAGGCTCATACGCCGCCGGAGCCCATGTTTCTTAGCTTCTTAAGCTGTATTAAGCTTCTGTTTTTAGCACCTTTTTATGCCGGCGAATTCCCTCAAAGCACACTTGCCGGCAATAATTAGAATATTTATCAATATATTGTATATTTTTAATGCAAAAATGGATTTTAACCTAATTATTTCATAATTATTTAGATATTTTAGCGTAAAACCCCAGAGGATAGTTTAATTATTTTCTGAAAAAAGATAGCCGTAGAGTATTCGCTTAAGAACGTTTATTTTACAAAAATTAAATAGGCAGGGTATGCGCTTAATTGTTGTATTTTAATGCAACTATTCGAACAAAAGAAACTGCCGGGTAATCGCCTCTTGGGCTGGTAAAACAGCACGAAGGGGAGGAAAGTCCGAACACCAACCGGCGCCGTGCTTCCTAACCGGAAGGGTCTGCCAGCAGGCGGATACAGCCAGTGCCACAGAAAAGATACCGCCCCGATTCGTCGGGGTAAGGGTGAAACGGCGAGGTAAGAGCTCACCGCCCCGGTGGCAACATTCGGGGGCAGGGTAAACCTCACGGGGTGCAAGGCCAAGCAGGCAGCGTATTGCCGGTTACGATGCTGCCGGGTAGGCCGCTTGAGGCGTGCAGCGATGCGCGTCCCAGATAAATGATTACCGCCCGAATGCATCACTTTTAAAAGGGTGATGGCATCGGGATACAGAATTCGGCTTACAGGCAGTTTCTTTTTTCTTTTATGATGATGGATGGCGCATCGTAGCCCATCATCATAAAAAAAGCCCGCTATCCGGCTCTTTCGAGCAGATAGCAGGCTTTTCTGTTTTTATAGGGTGGTTATTAATCAGCTATCAGCTGCCATAACCGGGGTTTTGTACCAGGTTCGGATTGACTTCCATTTCCCGCTGCGGAATGGGATAGACCAGCGCGTCGGCATCAAAGGGAAGTTCCTCGGTGATGTTTTGCTCCGTGCGCTTCAGGTCGTAGAGCAGATGGCCTTCAAACGAAAGCTCCAGGCGGCGTTCGTTGAGGATATCATCCAGGGTCAGATCATCCAGAGCATCGAGGCCGACTCTGGCACGCAGCGCGTTGATGTCTTCCAGAGGAGCTGCGCCGAGGCTGCTTCCGGTTCTGAAATTTGCTTCGGCGCGGGTCAGGTGCAGCTCGGCCAGCCGCACAACCGGAATATCGGCCTGTAAATTTTGCCATTTCGAAGTGCGGCGGGCACCGCCTCCATCATAAAAGAAATCTGCCCGCTCGTCGCCGGCTTCGTAGCGCTCGAGATGTGCATCAAGAATATCGATATCGCCACGGCCGTCGAAATCGGAAGAAGCATAAAACAAGTTCAGATCGTTGGCATTGTCTTGGGTGGTGTTAACCGTAGCATAGACAAACTCGGCCGGAGCAGAATCGTTGTTAAAGACTTCTTCAAAGCTTGGCATCAGGCTGTAGTTGCCCGACTCAATAACGGTATTGGCTTCTTCTGCGGCGGCGGGGTAATCGGCCTGCATCAGAAATACGCGCGAGAGCAACGCGCTGGCGGCGTAGGTATCGGCAAACGCGCCGTTGCTGGCCGGCAGGTTATCCCGGGCAAAGCTGAGATCGGCAATGACCTGTGTATATACTTCTTCGACGCTTGAGCGGGCAAGCTGGCTGCCCTCGTCTATGCCACGCGTTGGCTCAAGCGGAAGGGGAACGCCGGGGTTGCTGGCCGGGTCGCCATCATTATAAGCTTTTCCAAACACGCGGACGAGCTCAAAAAAAGCAGCGCCGCGCAGAAAACGGGCTTCCGCTTCCACGCGCTGCGCTTCCGATTCGTTCAGGATGTCGAGGGCCGAAAGCACGTTGTTGGCGCGGTTTATGGTGTTGTAGGAACCGCTCCAAACGCCCTGGGTGTAGCTGTTATCGGTAGCGATATCTTTATCAAAGACTTCCCGGGGCTGGAAGAAGGTTCCACTCCATTCCAGGTCGGTATCACTGGCAAGCAGATCAGTTAGAAACTGATAATCGCCGCCGTATTGCGTTACGGCCCGGTGCTGCGAATAAGCGCCTACGAGTGCGGCCTGCACGTTTCCGGGCGTATTGAGGGCTTCATCTTCTCCGATAGATTGCTGCGGGTCGGTATCCAGGATTCCATCGCAGGACACAAGCAACAGGGCCAGAAGCATGAAGCTTGACGTATATGCTGTTATTTTTCTGAAATTCATGTGCTGATAGTGCTTAAAAGTGTATGATTAAAATCCGATGTCAACGCCGAAGGTGAGCGTGCGGGCCTGTGGAGCAGAGTAAAATTCGTTGCCCTGGCCAATGTTGCCGGCCGCGAAGTCGGTATTCACTTCGGGATCCCAGCCGCGGTAGTCGGTGAAGGTCAGCAGATTCACGCCGGTGGCATAAAGGCGGACGCTACCTACGT
>JBMCPG010000169.1:0-4645 GCA_048626035.1 Cyclonatronaceae bacterium | reverse complement strand
GCCCCAATCCACTCCACATAATGTATGATGAAAAAGAGCTTGAAAATCAGCCGTATGTTCCTGTGATGTTATGTGACAAAAGTAGCGGAACAGAAAAATCATACATCGTATTTTCAGGATGATGTAATAAAACCAGAGCCAATATCCTCTGAAAAGCAGAAAACAGCTCTCACCCTCAACCTAAGCCTCAACCTCATCCTCCCCCATGTGGCAATCTCTGAAAAATCGCTTGTTGTACGGCTGGACCGCCCGCCGGGGCTTTGGCCTGGTGCTCGGACTCTTCTTTTTGGGTCAGGCCGTGGTATTTAAAGAAATTCCGGCCGGCTTTTTCGCCGCCATTTTCCTCACGCAATCCCTGGGCAATGTGGGCTGTTTCGGCAGCGGCTGCTGCGCCCCGTCTCTGGATGCCGGGGCGGGAAAAAAATCACAAGAAATCAGCTATACAGAAGTTGGGAAGTGACTATATGATCTACGATTTCACCGTCATTTCGACCGGAATAGATGGAGCGCAGCGAAATCTATGGAGTGGAGAAATCTCAGGCACGAAACTTGTTTTTAAAACATAAATCAGATTTCTCCATGCGCGCCGATCAGTCTTTTTAACTCAATCATATTTCCGGGCGGCGCTTAGTCGAAATGACAATTCCTCTTTTTCGATCAAAAAAAAACAACATCACCAAAAGTACACTCACAATTATGGCACAACCCTCAGCAAAGCAATCATTTCAGGATCTCATCAACAGCGACACGCCGGTGCTGGTCGATTTTTATGCCGACTGGTGCGGGCCCTGCCGCATGATGCCGCCGATTTTAGACAAGGTGAAAAAAGCCTTTGGCGACGATCTCAGCATCATCAAGATTGATGTGGACAAGAATCAGCAGGCTGCGGCGGCCTATCAGGTGCGCAGCATCCCCACGCTGATTTTGTTTCAGAATGGCAAGATTTTGTGGCAGCAGGCCGGCGTTCCGCAGGCCTCACAGCTCGAAAGCGTAATTCGCCAGCATACCGCCTGATGACCCCGACATTTCGGGCACGAGATTAAAGAAAGCCGGCCGCATGGTTATTTCCCATGCGGCCGGCTTTTTTTGTATATTTTTAAGGTAAACAAGCTTCATCAGCACGGCAAAAGCCGTTATTCCATGTTGTAAAGGGTGATGCCCTCCGAATCTTAACCTACATATCTGTCTATCATGAAGTTTGAAACCAAAGCCATACACGCCGGACTGGATATCGGCAATCCCACAAAAGCTATCGTCCCGCCTATCTCTCCCAGCACCATTTACGAAATTGATGCCGACGGCAAGCAGCCCGGCGAGCTGCACTACAGCCGGCTGGACAACCCCAACCGTCAGCAGCTCGAACACCTGCTGGCCACCCTGGAAAACGGTCAGGCCGCGGCCGCGTTTGCTTCCGGTATTGCCGCGACTACGGCCCTGTTTCAGGCGCTGGAGCCCGGCGATCATATTATCGTGCCGGAAGACCTTTATTCCGGGCATCGCAAGATGATTCACGGCCTGATGAGCCGCTGGGGGCTAAAGTTTGATTTTATCGACATGACCAGCCTGGAAACGATTGAGGCGCACATCACCCCAAAAACCCGGCTGATCTGGGTGGAAACGCCCTCGAACCCGCTGATGCGCATCACCGATATTGCCGGCGTGGTCGGGTTGGCGCGCACGCATTCCACCAGCGAGCGCTATATCCTCACCTGCGTGGACAACACCTGGCCCAGCCCCGTAAATCAGCTTCCGCTTGATTTAGGGGCCGATTTTGTGATGCATTCCACCACCAAATATTTTGGCGGGCATTCCGACGTCATGGGCGGGGCGATCATCAGCAACAAACCGGAAGGCGATGAGGAATCGGAAGTGGCGCGGGTGTTTCAGCAGGTGCGCTTTAATCAGCGATTGGGCGGAGCCGTGCCCTCGCCGCAAGACTGCTGGATGCTCAGTCGCAGCACGCGCAGCCTGGCCTACCGCATGCGCGGACACAACGAACACGCCGGAGAACTGGCCAAATATTTAAGCAATCACCGGGCTGTTGAGCGGGTGTTTTATCCGGGGCTGGCCTCGCATCCGGGCCATGAAACAGCCTGCCGGCAGATGCGCGGCTTTGGCGGCATGATTTCCTTCCTGATTCGCGGCGATGCCGAAAAAGCTGTGAAAATTGTGGCCCGCTCCAGAATCATCAAAAGAGCCACCAGCCTGGGCGGGGTCGAAAGCACCTGGGAGCACCGCCTCAGCACCGAAGGGCCCGGCTCGCTCACGCCCGAAACCCTGATTCGCATGAGCGTAGGCCTCGAGCACCCCGACGACCTCATCGAAGACCTCGAGCAAAGCCTCGCAATCAGGTAGAGCTTCAAAAGCCATCACATGAAGTAAAAAAAGCCCGTTTGAACATCTCAAACGGGCTTAGAGTGGCTATAAGCAAATCATACCTAAACCAACAGAATGCGCTTGGTAATAATGCGCGTGCCGACCGAAAGCCGGTATAAATATATACCGGGCAGGAAGCCAGACGCATCGAACTGCAGATGGTGCTCGCCGGAAGATTGGTAGCCATCATACACCCATTGAATCTCATTGCCCATCAGGTCGAGAATCACGAGCTGTATTTTACCAGCTTCTGGTATATTGTACTTAATTTGCGTAGTAGGCCGCAGCGTACTCAGATAATTCGGCAAAACCGACAACGAGACGTTTCGGGAAATATATTTGGCTTTCATACGCGCTTCCTCCCGGATTTTGCCTTCATACGGCTTAGTAAAAACAGTCGTTTTTGGCATTATTAGACGATTATATTAATTTATATTAATTCGCTACGGGCTATATATAAATAATTTTTAATAATTTTCTGCCAAAAGACGCATCTGTTCTGCCAAATAACGGTCAAAAAAACAGCAAAAACTTACGTTTATCTTTTATGATATAGCCGGCAAAGCCCTGCGAAAATCAGAGCCTTATTCTTCAAATACCAGTGCATCAGGGTTTGCGCCCAGCTTTTTAAGCTGCTCTATCATAGCCTTATTGAAGGCATCAGGGCCGCATACGTAAAAAGCCTGATCAAAATCGTTGATATGCTTTTGCAGAAACTGTTGATCTATGTGCCCGTCGAGAAAAAGATGATTCCCCTTTGGCTTTTCGTCGGTAATTACGTTAATAAAGTTGTTGCCTAACAGGCGTTCAAACTCGTCTTTCAGGATGATGTCCTGCTCGGTTTTATTGGAAAAAATGAGGGTGTTGTTTCCGAGCTCTCCTTTTTGAGCCAAATCACGGAAAATAGCAATAAACGGCGTTACACCCGCTCCGCCGGCCAGAAAAACGCCTTCCTGTTTGTATGCTATTGCCCCCCAGGGCTCATCAATGATGAGGGCATCACCCTCCTGCAGCATGCCGATTTGCTCGGTGGCACCCTTGTGATCCGGATAAATCTTGATCACAAATTCGAGATAATCGTTTTCGTTGAGCGAGGTGAATGTGAAGGGGCGCAGCTCTTCGCGCCAGCCTTTTTTATCGATGGCCACGTCGGTGGCCTGCCCGGGCGTGTAGCGATATCCGTCCGGTTTTTCGAGCCGTATTTGCTTTACGTTATGCGTTACGTTTTGGATATCGATAATTCTAAGTATATGTGCCATAATGCTGTAGCCTGGTATAATAAGTACTTGTTCAAGATAATGTATGATGCTTTCCTAAATTAACTTGAAATGGAAGCGCAGCATTCAGGGCTTTTCAGAAGGTTGGGTTAAAACGAATCCAGAGCGCGGGCGTGTCTCCGAAGCGCTTCAGCGGCCAGGCCAGTTCGGCACGGAACCAGTCGCCACCCACGCCAAGGCCGATATCGTGCTGCAAGTCGGAAAAGGAAAACCCGGCGGTATCCTGGAGCGGAAAGCGCCCGCTATGCAGTTCATCGCTCTGCCGTGCGTAGCCGGAATCCAGAAATAGCGTAGTGTAGAGACTGCTCAAATCTACCCAACCGCTGCCGTCGCCGGAGAGTTGGCCAAACTGCATCTCAAGGTTGCTCAGCAGCATCTGATTGCCGGTAAAAATTTTATACGGCGAGCCGCGCAGCGTGCCAATACCACCCAGTTGAAACTGCTTGAACAGCGGCGCTTCTCCGGTGATGCTGCCCCCGCGCAGGCGCCATTGAAGCACCGCGCCACGGTCGATATTGGAGAAGAAAATAACTTCCGCCGTGTGCTTGCGGTATTCAAAATCGTTGTTGAAGCCGCTGTTGTCGGCGATTTCCATTTCCAGGCTGGCCGACACGTTAACATAGCGCGACATGATGAGCCGGCGGGGATTCAGCGAGGCGGCGAAGCTCAGGCGCGTGAGGTCGGCCTGCCCGGTGCCCGGATGGATGGGCGCATTCGGCCGGAATACCCCGGATTTACCGAACATGGAATAGTTCGTGCCGGCTTCCAGGCTCGAAAAGCGGTCTTCGTTAAACGATGCCGCCAGTTCGTACCAGCGCCGCCCGCGCAGGGCCGCATAAAAACCATAGCCTTCCTTCAGGTGATAATCCGGAAAATCGTAGGAGGCAAAAAGGGCCGTGAGGCTGCTCTCAATCAGGCCTACCCGCCAGTAGTCTTCCGTGCCCGTGCCCCGGTGATATTCCCCGCCTACCATAAAGCGGTTTTTGGGCCCA
>JBMCPG010000168.1:0-4660 GCA_048626035.1 Cyclonatronaceae bacterium | reverse complement strand
GCAGACTTTATCGCCGAGGGCGTAGATCAAACCCGGGGCTGGTTTTACACCCTGCACGCGCTTTCCACCATGCTTTTCGACAAGCCCGCTTATCATAATGTAGTTTCCAACGGGCTGGTGCTCGACGAGCAAGGCAACAAGATGAGCAAATCGAAAGGCAACAGCGTGGATCCGTTTGAGCTTATCCGCAAATACGGCGCGGATACGGTGCGCTGGTATATGATGAGCAACACCGCGCCCTGGGAAAACCTGAAATTCAGCGAAACCGGCCTTCAGGAAACCCGGCGCAAGCTCTTCAATACCGTCATGAATACGTATTCGTTTCTGGCGATGTATGCCAATATCGACGGCTGGGTCTATGCCGGCTCGCCCATTCCGGTAGCCGACCGCAGCGAAATCGACCGCTGGGTTATTTCCCGGATGTTTACGACCATTAAGCAGGCCGATATTTATTATGATGAGTACGAGCCCACCAAAGCCGCCCGCGCCATCGAAGAGTTTGTTGAAGATCTCAGTAACTGGTATATCCGCCGCAGCCGCCGCCGTTTCTGGCGCGAAGGCAAAAGCCTGGACAAAACGGCTGCTTACCAAACGCTGTTTGAATGCCTGCTCAACCTTTCCAAGCTGATGAGCCCGCTGGCTCCGTTTTTCAGCGACTGGCTCTACCGGCAGCTCAACAGCGTGAAGCCCGCCGACGAAGAATCCGTGCATCTGTCGTTTTATCCAACGGTAGAAGAAACCTCTATCGATAAACCTCTGGAATACCGCATGCGGCAGGCGCGCATCATCAGCTCGATTGTGCTGCGTATCCGGAATAAAATTTCGGTAAATGTACGGCAGCCGCTGGCCCGCATCATCCTGCCAACACAGGGCGCCTCACACCGGGAAGCTGTTGAAAACGTGAAAGGCATCATCCTGGAGGAAGTAAATGTTAAAGACCTCGAATATGTAGACGATGATTCCGGAATTGTGCACAAAAGCGCCAAGCCGAACTTCCCGGTTCTGGGAAGGCGTTTAGGCAAAAAAATGAAAGCAGCCTCGAAACGCATCAGCCAGCTTACGAATGCCGAAATTGGCAGCTATGAAGCTGACGGGCAGATTACACTGGATATTGAAGGCGAGCCTGTGCGTTTTGGCAAAGACGATATTCTCATTACCCGCGATGGATTGGAGGGCTGGGAAGTCGAAACCGAAGCGGGCATTACGGTGGCCGCCGATACCGAAATCAGCGAGGCACTGCGCCGCGAAGGCCTGGCCCGTGAGCTGGTAAACCGGGTTCAGAATATGCGCCGGGAAGCCAACTATGAAGTAACCGACCGCATACAGCTTAGTGTTGAAGGCAGCGACAGCGTAGAGCAGGCGCTCAAAGACATGGCCGCCTACATCAAAGCGGAAACCCTGGCCGAGAGTATTTACACGAGCATCGGCGACGAGCAGGACTTCACCAAAGAATGGGAATTAGATGACGAGCGCATCCATATTTCCATTAAGCGGAAGCCGATTTAAAGCGCATCATAGGAAAGCCCGTACGGTTTCCCCATGATGCGATTATTTATAGACACCAGCAAAAGCGGTTTCAAAGCATCTGAACATAAAAACAGACTAAACGCAAGCATTCATTTATCTATCCAATACTATATTTATTGACCTAATAACGTATACAGATATGAGCAACGAATCAGCCCGCAATGCAGAAGAACGAGTATCTCCCTACTCCGATGAAGAGCTGGAGTACTTCCGTGAGATCATCCTGAAGAAGCGCAAAGCCGCCGAAGAGGATCTTGATATGCTCAACGCGACCCTGCGCGAAACAACGGAAAACTCTTCCGACGAATCGGCCTATTCTTTTCACATGGCCGATGCCGGTACCGATGCGCAGGAGCGCGAAAAAACCTACATGCTGTTTAACCGGACCAAAAAATTTATCCGCTATCTGGATAAAGCCCTTACGCGTATCGATAACAAGACGTACGGGGTGTGCAAGGTAACCGGCAAAAAAATATCGAAAGGCCGTCTCGAAGCCGTGCCGCATACGCAAATCAGCATTGAAGCTAAGCTAAAGCAGCGCTAAGATGTAATAAAGCCGGCTTTGCCAAGTTTATAGCATTATCGAAAACGCGCACCGCGATTTCGGTGCTTAACCGGCTTTTTCCCCTTTCATCCGCTAACGTTTTTCTTTTCCATGCCTGAACAGCCCCCGCCTGTAGAGACTGGTTCCTCCGCCTCTGTGATGCAAAAAAAGCAGTGGTTCTGGGGAATTGTGGCGGCCGTGGTCGTCATCGATCAACTCACAAAATGGTGGGTACGAACAACGCCAGAGCTGCATCGCGAAGTCCTGATTGAAGGCTGGCTACGCCTGAATCTTACCTCAAATCCCGGTATGGCGATGGGGATTTCCTGGGCTCCCACCTGGGTTATCAGCCTGATTGCTATTACGGCTTCAGCAGCCATTATATGGTACGCCTTTTCGCTGCTTCGCATAGCGCCTCTTGGCTTTATGATGGCTATGGGCCTGATTATCGGCGGAGCTTTTGGCAATATTCTGGATCGCCTGTATATGGGATATGTGGATGGTTATGGCGGCCTTTTATCGGGGCACGTAGTTGATTTTATTTATTTTGACTATGTGTGGCCGGATGGCATGCCCTGGGTGGGCGGAAGCGTGGCTTTTCCCTATATTTTTAATATAGCGGATGTAGCCATTTCTGTAGCCGTGATCGCGCTTATTGGCGGGGCAAAATGGCTGCTTCCCCCGGAAACATCGCCGCAAAAAGGCGAACAGTACGATAGCTTCGATCAGCAGAGCCTGCCTTCAATACATGAAGAAGACCGGGAGGAGCCCGCTTCACACAAAGCTAAGGAGGACCAGAAGGAACTCGAAAAAGCGATTGCCCGCCAGCAAAAAACGACGGCATCTCAAGAGTTCTCCGAGTCCGGCCCAGCCGCCGGGGCCGGGGCTGCAGACTCCAGGCTCAGCCCGCCGGCAGAGGAGTGGATGAAAACAAAAGATGTTGCCGCTCATATTGTTGAGCAAGTTGAAAAAGCGACGCAGCAAACCGAGGCGCTGAAACGGGCGGCCCGAGGCGAGCAGGCGCAAACGCCGGAGGTTCCCGCCGAGAGCGCTTCTTCAAAAAAGAAGGAGCCGGGCGCTAAGTCGTGAGCACGAGCTATTGCTGTGGAAAAACCTGCTCAAGAAGCTCCTTTTGGTTTTCTAAAACCGGAAGACGGCTTCGCCACGGGCGTAGAGTAAACTCTTCGGGCCACACTTCTATCTGCACTGCGCCTTCTAAAGCCGTGTAGCGTACATGTTCAGCGGAAGCACGCAGGCGGCGCACTGCTTCAGGATGCGGGTGCCCGTAACGGTTTTCCAAGCCGTTTGAAACAATCACTTTTTCTGGTTTTATCTGTTCTATAAACGGCCGCAGCGAACTGCTGCGGCTGCCATGATGCCCGGCTTTATAGATTTCGGATTCCAGCAATTCCCCATAATGATGCTGCAAAAACAGCTCCGCCTCTGCTTCGGCATCTCCGGTTAACAGTACCTGTTGCTCGCCATAATGGATTTGCATCACGAGGGAATGCTCGTTGGGATTTTGAGACCTTAACCCCGGTGAGGGTCCCATAATAAAGGCAGGTGTGAGCTCGTCCAGCCAAACTTTTGCACCGGCTTGCAGCACTTCTACCGGAATTTCCTGCTCGCGAGCCGCAACCCGATAGCCCGAAAAAATAGCCGAATGTACTTCAAATCCGGAATCATAAATGCGGCTTATGGAAATCTCGGGATCCTGAATAAGCGGAAGCAGCCCGCCGATATGATCGGCATGAGGATGGGACAAAAAGATGCCGTCCAGCCGGGAAATCCCCTCCGCTTTTAAATGCGGAATCAATACGCGCTCGCCGCTATTTCCATAGGGAGTCCAGACGCCGGTATCGTATAAATAATTGTTGCCCAGCGGAGTTTGAATGAGCAGCGCATCGCCCTGGCCGACATCAAAAAAGGTGAGTTTCAGGGATGGCGGCTGCACTTTTTGCATCAGCGTTGAAGCCTGCCAGCCAAGCGCCATCACCAAACAAAAGATTAGCCATTTCATGCGCAAGGCAGGATGCAGCAGCGTGGCCATGAATCCAAACAGGCCCGCCCAGAGCGGATACACCCACAACGAAGGAAGTCTTGCCTGCACAAAAGCACCGGGCAGGCGGGCCGCGTATTGCGTGAGTTCACGCAGCAACTGAGCTATAAAATCGGCCGGAAAGCCCGCTAACGTCCCGGCCGCTTCCTGTATCATACTCATAAAAACGGCCGCAAACCCTGCCAGAAACATGATTTGCGTCAGCGGTGCCGCAATGGTATTCATGATGGGACCGATGAGGGAAAACTCGTTAAAGCGATGTAATAACACCGGCATGAGGGCCGCCTGAATGCATACGCTTAACAGAGTGAGCTGCGCCAGCCGGGCGTACGAGCGATTTCGTTTTGCAGGCGGGAACAGGCGTTCGAGCAGCGGGAGCATCACAAAAATAGTGAGCACGGCCGCAAACGACATCTGAAACCCGATTTGAAAAAGGGCCTGCGGATCGGCCAGCAGCATCAGAAAAGCGGCCAGTCCGGTGAGGTTAATGGCATCGCGCCGACGCTGAAAAAGCCGGGCAAAAGCAATAA
>JBMCPG010000167.1:0-4669 GCA_048626035.1 Cyclonatronaceae bacterium | reverse complement strand
CGAGCGCTATGATGAAGCCCGACGGGTCCCGGGCCTGCTTATTTTTCGCTTCGATGCGCAGCTATATTTTGCCAATATTGAATTTTTCCGGGGTGAAATTGAGCGCCGTATAAACCTGCGCAGCGAAGCCGGCGATGAGATCAATGCCCTATTGCTGGATTTCGGCGCGGTTTCCAATATCGATTCCAGTGGTATTCACGCCATTCAGGATGTGCTCCAGGAGCTGGATGAGCGCGGAATTAAAGTACTGTTTGCCGGGGTGATCGGGCCGGTACGCGACCGCTTCGAGAAAGCAGGCCTGCTGCAGGCTCTGGGCCAGGAAGCTTTTTTCTTTGATGTTGAGGACGGCGTTAAATATCATGAAGAAGGCCACCGGCCCGTTTATAATTTCAGCGTGCTGCAAACCAACAGCAGCTCGAAAATGGCTCAGAATTACACTTCATAAAGTTCTAAAACATGAATACTTTAAGCACCATTATTATTGCCGCTGCGGCGGCACTTCTCTTTTTTTATGCATTCCAAAAATTTAGCTCACCCAATATGGATATCAACGAAAATATCAAGAAAAAAATAGAAGAACAGCCCGGCACCGTTATCGACGTGCGTACCAAAGCCGAGCACGACGAGGGTCACCTGGCCATCACCGATGCACAATATGATGTGATGAACGGCGATTTCCAGGCCCAAATCCCTAAAATGGACAAAAATAAAACCTATTATTTATACTGCCGGAGCGGCAACCGCAGCGGTCAGGCGGCCCGAATGATGAAGCAGGAGGGCTTCGAAAACGTCTATAATATTGGGGGCTTCGATGACCTGGTGCACCGGGAAGGATTCGAGCCAAATGATTGAAGGCTTTTTGAGCTGGTGAAGCAGCCAGGGGAAAGAGCATTTCTCAGGCATGGAATTATTTTCCCTCCTCCAACGCTTAGTTTTATGTTCTTTCCCAAAACTTAAAGAGAGGTTCTGACCATGAAAAACGTATTTGGAAAGCCGCTTCAATCTTGCTGTATGAATCCTGTTACCGGATTTTTCCGGGATGGTTTTTGCAGAACCGATGCGCAGGATCACGGCCGGCATGTCGTCTGCGCCATTGTTACACAGGAGTTTCTCGAATATTCCAAAAGCCAGGGTAACGACTTAATGACGCCCCGCCCGATGCTCGGCTTTGACGGCCTGAAGCCGGGCGATAAATGGTGCCTGTGCGCCTTGCGGTGGAAAGAAGCGCTTGAGGCCGGCTGCGCCCCTAAAGTTGTGCTGGAAGCAACCGAGGCAAAAGCACTCGATTTTGTAGATATAGATGATCTCAAAAACCATGCGGCGCCCCAGGCCGATTAGTTAAGGAAAGGTACAGAGCGTTCACAATGCCCGACAGCTTTGTGTTTTTTTAATATTTACAGCCAACTGCTTAGCCACCTGAAAACATCAGCACGACACCCAGCACATAAAGCAGCATAACGACCACGCTTTCCGTGCCAATCTGGATGATGCCGTGAGGTTCTCTGCGAATCAGGCCCATCATCAACACGCTGGCCATCAGCAGGGTAAGTACGGCCCAGAATGTTGAGTCATCCGGCATGACATGATAGATAGAGCCTTGCCGGTAGGCAATATCGGAAGCGGCAGTAAACAGCGTATCAAAAGCATTGCCTCCTATAATACCGCTCACGGCAAGGGTCAGGGCACCTCGCCGGACGGCCGCAACGGTTGTAACCAATTCAGGAATTGATGTGCTGATGGCCGTTAGCATCACGCCCACAATGGTTTGCGTCATGTTGGTCTTGCTGGCAATCACCGTTCCTGAAGGCTCCAGAGTCCAGCCCGCGATGCCCAGTATTGCCATCAGAATAATAAATTCAACAAAAAGCCTGAACAGCGTAGGCATCTTGGCTACGTCGTCCGGCTTGTCCTGCCGCGTATCTTTGGTGATGAGGGGCCGCCACATGGGCGACTCGTGTGCTCTGCGCACCAGGTAAATACCGTATATATACACCCCAATCATGGCCGGCGTTATCGGATGAATGCCCGCAATGGTATAATCCGGCAGATAGGGAGCAAAAAGGATGAGAGTGAGCAAGCAGATCAGAAGGCCGTTTTGCATCATGTTTGGAACCGATGCGGCGGCATGTTCCAGATTAGCCCGGCGATAAACTAAATCCGCAACAGCCAGAAAAAAAGTCTGTACGGCAATCCCTCCCAGGGCATTACTTACGGCCAGTTCTGCATGGCCATTCCATGCTGCGGTTACAGATAGCACCGATCCACCTATCGAGGTGGCCGCCCCCAGCAATACCGCCCCCGCCGCCGCTTCTCCTATTTTGGTTCGATCTGCAAGCTGATCTACGACCCGCGTAATGCGCGTGCCGGCCAGGGCAATCACTACCGCGCACAAACCAAAAACAATGGTGGCCTGCCATAGGGTCCAGCTTTCAGAATCTAAGGGAATCATACTTTTTACCTTTTGCCTCTCGAATGGTTCTGCTGCGATGCCCTATAGGCAACAGATTTTAAAAGCCGAACACAATGTGCAGCACTGGCCAGGTGCACTTCATGCGCTCAGGAACGACGGTTTTCTGAACATAATTCACGAAATGCGCACCGATTGGGCCATGTGCCCGGGCAGTTTGTTTCTGATAACTAAAGCAGGCGGTTAATGGTCGATAGACTTTACGCTGAGCAAGCGCCCATCATAAATAACGATCAGGCAATACCTAAAAAAACACCTGACGCACCAAAATGCATCAGGCGTTTTTCTTTACTTTTAAATCCTTAAAGCGGATTTATTTGCTCTCAGTGCTTTTGCTGCCGCCGGTTTTTCCTTCAGAGCTTTTTTCCACTTTCTTAGAAAGCTCATCTACTTTTTTGATGAGCTTTTCCACTTGGGAATTCAGCTCCCCGATTTCTTCCTGCGTTGGCACGCCCATTTTATGGATCAGCTCCTGCAGGTTTTCGTCCAGCTCGCCTTCCGCTTTACTGAAGCGTGATTTCAGCTTGGTTTCCAGCTCGCTGTAGGTCTTGCTGACCTCCGAGTAGGTTTCGTCGAACTTTTTCCTGCCGCGTTCTTCAAAGGCCGTACCTTTTTCGACCAGGCGGCTGAAAACTTTGTTGCCTTCCTCTTCTACGCTTGCCAGCGCGCCGAGACCGGCCAGCCAGACTTCACGTGCCTTTCCGGTAAGAGAGTCAACTGTTTTTTCGTTTTTGTGCTCTTGCTCGGTTTTCTTGCTTTCTTTTTCGGTGCTCATAGTATTGTTCCTTTTGTTTTATGATAGGATTGTTAAAAAACTAAGGTGTAGATAAAGCTGCTACATCAGGAGGATGCGTCTTTTTCGGCCATCCTTTCTTTTTCCAGCTGCTCGTTTAGTCCGTCCACCCGGGTTTCCAGTTCACGGATGCGCTGGCTCAGGGAGCTGACCTCTTCGTTGCTGGCCAGCGGCAAAAACTTATGCAACGATTTACCAAACAGTGCCAGTCCGCGTTCGAAGGTTTCGCTGCCCCAGCGAATAAGCGCATGCAGCGCATCGGGCGTAAGCATCTCGCCGCCGCCCTGCTCCACCAGCGCTTTTGTCAGGATTTGTGAGGTGATGTCCTGCCCGCTTTTGCTGTCGGTAATGACCAGCGTTTCCCCGCCGCGAATCAGTTCTTTAAGCTCGCTAAGGGCGATATAGCGGCTTTCTGAGACATCATACAGCTTTCTGTTTCCGTATTTTTTGATGTGGCGCGGCATGGCGGTGTATGCTATTGTTGAAGCCTTGTATTTTCAGGATGATGGCATCAAGACCTGTTCTTGATGCCCTTGTAGTATAACGCAATGTGTCATAACAACGCAAATCTTTTTTGTGCATTGCGTCATAAAATTATTTTTTTGGCCGGGCAAGCGCCCGGTAACTCAATTATTCGGCTGGCGGGAGCGGATTCCGAAAGTTGAGATCGCGCTGCGGAAACGGAATTTCAATATTATGGGTGCGGAAGCGTCGCACAATCTCACAGCGCAGGTCTGAGGAAATAAACGGATGCTGCTTGGCCCGCGCAATAGAACAGCGCAGCAGCATATCCCAGGAGCTGTCGCCAAAATTTGTCAAAAGCACCTGCGGGGCCGGCTCGGCCATCACCCCGGGATGATCTTCGGCTACTTCGCGCATCACCCGAAGCACTAAATCTAAATCCGAATTGTAGGAAACGCCCACGCCCACGCTCAGGCGAAGGGTGGTATCGCCATGGGAATAATTGATGACCCGGCCGGAAATGAAGTCAGAATTGGGCACGATAATCGAAATATTATCAATCGAATTGATGGTGGTGGAACGGATATTGATTTCCTGCACATCGCCTTCCACATCATCTACCATGATGCGGTCGCCCACGCTAATGGGCCGCTCAAACAGCAAAATAATGCCTGAAATAAAGTTCGAGGTCAGGTTTTGCAGACCAAAGCCAATGCCTACCGAAAGCAGGCCAAAAATAACCGTAAGCCCGCTCAGGTCGATGCCGATAAACTGAAACGAGAAGAGCACGCCCAGAATCAGAATGGTGTAGTTGGTGATGCGCTGCAGAGTGTAGCGGATGCCCTCATCCATATTTACGCGCCGCAAAATGCGCCGGTAGAGCAACTTGGATAAAAACTTGGATACAAAGGCAAAAAACAGCAGCAGCAGTACAAAAATGATGATGC
>JBMCPG010000166.1:0-4684 GCA_048626035.1 Cyclonatronaceae bacterium | reverse complement strand
GGCCGTACAAATGGGTAAATACGTCGCTAAAATTCTGAGCAAAGACGAAAGCGCTAAAAACCGGGCGATGCGTGCGCCCTTCAAATATGTGGATAAAGGCACCATGGCTACTATCGGCCGGGCCCGGGCCGTAGCCGATATCAAAGGCCTGCACCTGAGCGGTTTCATAGCCTGGGCACTGTGGTCGGTCGTGCATGTACTCTTTCTTGTAGGCTTCCGCAACCGCCTGAACGTATTCGTCGAGTGGATCTGGTTCTACTTCACCTTCCGCCGGGGCATCCGTCTTATCACCGACCGGCCGGAAGAAAAAATTACCGAAATGAACCCCGTAGAGCGATTGTAGGCAATATAGACCTTAGCCGACCAAATTCCTGCGCGGCACATCCATAAAGCAGATTCTTCCAATTTGCAGAATACTTGACAACGAAAAAGCCAGCACGCTTTAAATAAGGCATGCTGGCTTTTTCATTTATACAGATTCAAGCTTGGCTTTACAATAAATATGATTTAAATGATATTTATCGTCCCCTCTTTTTAGGATACTACCCAATATAAACCGGTGCCGTTAATCTAACACTTCTAAAGACTCCACCCAGAGATAGCGCCGGCCAAAGGCATTGGAATCAACTTCAACAAAGAGTCTGACTTCATCCTCAGGGCTAACCTGCTGATTTTGCCATACATTTTCGGCAATCTCCACGCGAATTTCCCCCGTGCTGTCACGAAATGTATAGTACTCTTCATGCAATCGGTTTATGATATTACCTGTAATATTAGCATACGTTCCGATGCGCGCTTCCATCGCTTGCTCAACCGTTAATTCCGCCTGGTCGATAACCGGGCCCGAAAACTGAGCAGTTGCCATCACAGGAAACAACAAAAACAAAAATAAAAACAAAGTATTTAGTTTTATCTTCATGATAGACTTATTATTTGTGATTATTATTACTAAGTAATTCCGCACATAAACCGTCGTTTACAGCGCTTTGTTCCCGATTATATCCTGTTTTTGATATATACCCGGGCGCAGAGACTTTTTTATTAATAAACCATTGTTATTATAACATATAAATACTTTTGGCAAAAATTGATACTAATCGCCTGTCATGATAAAGACGGCTCAAAGGCGTATATTTCAAGTATCTGCTTATATTATTTTTTTGTTACAATGATGGCGTTTTTATTTTTCCCTTTATTCTTTCTGTTTTCGCACGGGCCTATTTCTTACCTACATGCTTCTGACTTTTCTTGCCGCTTTGAGCGGTTTATTACTTCTCTTACTGCTTAAAACGCTGTTTTTCACCAAACAGCAGCTCCCTGAAAAAATCCCCGAACCCCTGCCCCTATCGTTAGAACAGGCCACTGAGCGCCTGAGCCGGGCCATTCAGTTCAAAACCGTGTCGCGGCAAAATCCGGCGGAAGTCAATTATGATGAATTTTATAAACTCCATGATTTCCTGAAAACGGCGTTTCCGCGCGTTCATGAAGAACTAAGGCTTGAAAAAGTGAATGAGCTGAGTCTGCTCTACTTCTGGGAAGGAAGCAACCCCGACCTTAAGCCCATGATGCTTACCGCGCATCAGGATGTGGTGCCGGTAGAGCCGGGCACCGAGGCCGACTGGAAGCATCCGCCGTTTTCGGGCAACATCACCGAAACGCACATCTACGGACGCGGTACAATGGATGTACAATCCGGGGTGATGGGCATCCTGGAAGCGGCCGAGGCGCTGCTTGAAAAAGGATTTCAGCCGGAACGCAGTATCTATTTTGGCTTCGGCCACGATGAGGAAATTGATGGTATTTACGGGGCAAAAGCTATTGGTGAGCTGCTGAAACAGCGCGGTGTTGAACTGGAATTTTTGGTAGATGAAGGCCTTCCGGTAGTAGCCGAGTTGGTCGAAGGTATTAAAAGTCCGGTGGCGCTGGTGGCCGTGGCCGAGAAAGGATACCTCAGCATCGCGCTGAGTCTGGAAAGCGAGGGCGGCCATTCGTCTGTACCGCAGGGTAAAACGTCCATCGCACGACTGGGCAAAGCGCTGCATCGCCTTGAAAATCATCCGCTCCCGGCACGGTTTAACGGCTTGGTTCGGGAAACTTTTGAAGCGCTGGGCCGCGGCATGTCGCTGCCGTTTCGCATCATATTTGCCAATTTATGGCTGTTTAAATGGCCTCTGAAATACTTTCTGACCACGCTTCCGCCCACAAACGCAGCCGTGCGCACCACCACGGCCAGCACGATTTTCAACTCTGGCGTAAAAGAAAACCTGATTCCAACTTCAGCCGAAGCCATCGTCAATTTCCGTATTCATCCGAATGATACGGCCGGCAGCGTGGCCGCGCACGTGCGCCGTATTGTGAAAGATGATGATATCAAAATCGAAAAGAAACAAGATTTTATTGATCCATCTCCCGTTTCGGATACGCAAAATGAAGCCTACCGGCAATTGTCTAAATCGATTCTGGAGATCTTTCCCGAAGTTACGGTCGCGCCTTCGCTTATGGTTGGCGCTACCGATGCCCGGCACTACACCGAAGTGAGTAAAAACATTTATCGCTTTTTCCCGCTGCGGGCCGATCATTCCGATCTCGACCGGGTACACGGAACCAACGAGCGGCTGTCCATAGAAAATTACGGCGAAATGATTCAGTTTTATGCCCGCCTCATCCAGAATGGCTCCGGAGCGTGGAAGTAGGGTTTGTTTTTATAGAGCATTAAGGCGCTGTAATGCTGCTTCGATTTTCCTTTCTCAACAGAGCGGAGTGCCTATCGCTTGCCCCCAAAAACGCCCGTGTCATATCGACCGGAGCGCAGCGGAGTGGAGATATCTCAAGGGCTGCTAAATGCCTGAAAAGTCTCCAAGGCGTTGCCCGGCCAGATTCAGATCTCTCCATGCGCGCCGAATGACTTTTTATACTCTTAACCAGCAATTAGCTGGCGCTTAGTCGAGATGACGGGCTTTTTTGTGTTAAACCATATTTTAACAATTATCTGCCCCCCGATCATTTCGAGTGTAGCGGACGCAGCACAGCACGGCCGGAAACCCGGAGCTGGCTTATGAAACTAATATTTAACGCTACATCCATAGGGGCGTGTCGTGCTTGTTTCTATTTCATTGCCGTTAAGCGTGGCATCCAGAGCACTGACCACATAATTATTGGCATCTTCCAGAGTAGCGGGATTGGCCGAGGGCTGATCATCCATAGCGCCATCGTAGAGCAGTGTACCGTCAGCGCCGATTATAAACATGTGCGGGGTCGTGCGGGCGCTGTAGCTGCGGCCAACCTCGCCGTTTTCATCAATTAAAACGGCCGTTTGGTGGCTGCCATGCTCTTCCATCGCGGCATTGATTTCTTCCGGGCTCATGTGGCCCTGCTTGCCGGGCGCAGATGAGATCACCGATAGCCACACCACGCCTTCATTGGTGTACATTTCCTGAAGCCGCTGCATTTCTCCGGCTCCGTAGAATTTACGCACAAACGGACACTCATGGTTTAGCCATTCCAGCACCACAATTTGCCCTTCAAAATCCGAAAGGCTGTGCTCATTTCCGTTGGAATCAGTGAGCGTAAATTCCGGCGCGGCTTCCCCGGTTTGCTGAGCTAAAACCGTGCTACTGAGGCCAAAGCAAAGCAGAACAAGAAATGGAAGCAGCATCGACGCTAATGTATTTTGATAGTAGTTCATGAGAGTTACCCCGTTCAGTGAATGTTCAGTGAATGATAGATTAAGAAAATGCGCAAGAAAACGCACTGCTACATATTTACAGTGATGATCTTACCGATGAGTAAACACAAGTTCATAGGCCTGCGTTTGATCGCCTTTTGTAGCAACTAATACGCCGGAAATTTCGTCTTGAAGCGGGGCGTTGCGATAGCGCGACAGGCCCAACTCTGCTTCCAGCCGGTCGGCTTCTATGGCGAACGTCTGCAGCGCAGAAGCTTCATTTATGTTTTCCGCCGAGGCATAAAAATGTAGCTTAAGAGCCGTTGCCGCGCCCACATCAAACGTTTCCTGCAGCGTCCGGCTCAGCGCTGGCGGGAAGCTAAGCATCAGCCGGTTTTCCAACTGCTGATAGGTACCCGATTGATCAAAACGCTGCGGCAGGTGCTCGGCATGGCGTTCAAACAGACCAGCCGGCGACTCATTCACGGCCAAAACGCGTCCATCATCTACTTCTACTTCAAGGCTGAGGCGCTCAAATCCGGGCAAACAGGCTTCCCGGCAGACCAAAAACTCTACATCAGCAATGAGTTCATAAGAACCGTCCTCCACCTCCGGGGCGGCGCTTATGGGTTGAAGCAGTATGCTTTCGTTTTTATAGCCATGCGTAACCATCCGGCCTTCTTCGAACGACTGCGGATAAGGCCAGTAAAGCGCGCCGGCCTCAAAGCCATCAGGCAGCTCCCAGTCGATACGTACCGGAGTGCCGGAATCGCCGGGATTTTGCCAGTAGGTGTGCCAGCCCTCTTCCAGCTCAATATGCAAACCACTTAGCACTCCATCGGCGCGCCGGTTTTGCAGGGTGATGGCATCGGAGGCCCATTTGCCCGCCGGGAGCGCCATCAGCTCTATTCGGGCATGATCGGAGCCGGGACTCATGCCCGCCGGCTGCGTGTGCCCCGGAACGGCCATCATCATAAACACAAAAAGAAAAAACAGACAGCGCATATCTGTATATATTGG
>JBMCPG010000165.1:0-4695 GCA_048626035.1 Cyclonatronaceae bacterium | reverse complement strand
CTGAAGAGGTCGGCGATGTGGTTGTAGGAAAAGTCATTGTGCGCGGCATGGGCGAGGAAGACCCCTTGGTAGAGAATGAAACCGAAGAGGACCGTGCCATGAATCGCCGTATTGAGGTTGTTATTGTGGCCAACGAAGAATTTCGGGAAGAAGCACAAGAGCAAAGCTAAAGCTCATTTTATGTACCTCAGATACAGAAACGCCCGCTGAATGGCAAAACTTCAGCGGGCGTTTTTTTATGAAAAAACAATAGAAACGAACGCCCCGGAATTATGTGGCGATATACAAGTAAGGTTTCCAGCATTCTTCAATGTGGCCTAAATACTCGCGCAGAAATGTGATATGGTTGGGTCGGTAGGGTTTGCGCAACAAATTCATATTCGCTTCGGCGGGCGTTTTGCTTCCTTTTTTATTATTGCAGGAATTGCAGGCCGTTACTAAATTTTCCCAGCTATCAGCGCCTCCACGGCTTTTAGGAACGATATGGTCTATCGTCAGATCCCGTGTACTTCCGCAATACTGGCACTTCATGCCATCGCGTTTCAGAATATTTTTGCGCGACAACACGATAAAGCGCAGCGGTGATTTCGCGTATCGCTTGAGGCGAATAACCGAGGGATAATCGAACTCCTGGCTTACGGTCTTGATTTTTTTTCCGGGATAATCGTGCAGCATTTCAGCTTTGCCCAAAAACAGCAGCAGCATAGATTTGCGCACATTCACAACGTTGAGAGGCTGATAATCCTGATTTAAGATAAGTACATTTGCATCGAGCATGGCGTAGGCATTAGGGCAAAGCTAAAAAAGGCAGCCTGAGCCGGAATATGCGCAGGCGGGGATCAATCGTCGGTATTCACTGGAAATGTGAGGCCTGTAATGGTAGAATGAGTGGCTGGTAAAGCCGAAATCAGCGGAGGTGCTGTACGGCATAAATATGTTGCGCCAACCGCTCGTTGAACGCGAATGTATGCACCTTTCGTTTATATGCAACTTCATCTATATACTCCAATTTTACCGTTCCGGAAGCGTGCAGCAGCAGTCCGCCGCCGGCATAAAAACCTACATGAACCACATTTATGCCGTCGAAGCTGAAATAAATGATATCTCCGGGATGTGCACCGCTGGCATCGGTACCCCGCAGAGAGGCCTGGGAATCAGGCATATTTACCTGCTGTGAAGCATCGCGCGGCGAAGCATAGCCATGCATTTGGAGCACAATTTGTATAAACCCGCTGCAATCAATACCAAAAACGCTGCGCCCGCCCCACAGGTACGGAGCTCCGGCAAAAAGCAGGGCTGTATGCAATATGCCGGCTTTTTCTTTGGGAGCGTGTGCCGTATATGCGGTGATGGCATCCCGGGCGGCGGCGGGATTTCCGGGCAACACGGCCATCACTTCAAAGCGGCCGAAAGGGTAGTCGAGCCGCTGTCCCGGAGCTGGTTCTCCTAAGGCTTCGGGAAGCACTGCGCCGGCCGGGATCAGCATTTGCTGGCCCGAAGGTGTGCAGGCCTGAAGCAAAAAAGAGCTGTTTCGCCGCTGTGGCGCCGGTGCGCGCCATTCCGGCAGAGCAGCCCGGGAGAGCACAAATGCCTGCGTGATGCTCAGCCAGCCTTCGTAGCCATCGTGCAGCCCGGCTACGCGCAGCCAGCGCGGTTTTTCTTCAAGCACACGGGCCGTTTCGCCAAGCAAAAGCTGATTTACCATTTCGGAAGCTTCGCGCGGCTCGGAGCGAAGGGGCGCAACGGCCGCGCTGCATATCACAAAAGAGCCGGATAAAGACGGTTGGGACGAAGAATCCATCATATAAATATTGGATTATAGATGTGCTGTAAACAAAAATGAGCCGGGATGAAACATCCAGACTCATTTTTTAAAGGTGATGGCAGCAATAGATAAAGCAAAATATCAGGGCGCTTCCACCATGTTAGCCCCGGTAAAAAAGCCCGAAATCATTTCCGTAACGTCGGCCGGGAGCACGCCAAAATAAAGTGTGAGCGCCGCCAGGGCGGTCAGGGAGACAGAATAGGCCAGTTTAGGCGGCATCAGAGTTGTTGTGCTGCCTTCTTTGGCTTCTTTAAAATACAAAAATACCATTACGCGCAGATAGTAGTACGCGCTCGCGGCGCTGGCCAGTACGCCCACGACCACCAGCGAAACCAGCCCGGCTTCCACTCCGGCCGAAAACACCATATATTTTGCGTTAAATCCGGCTGAGATCGGGATGCCGGCCAGCGAAAACAAAAAGATGCTGAGCAAAATGCCCATAATCGGGCGCTGATATCCCAGCCCGGCGTAAGATTCTACGTTATTAAAGTGGACATCATAGTTTTTTTCATAAAACGCAACTACGCCAAAAGCGCCAACATTCATAAACGTATAGGCCAGCAGGTAAAAGAGTACAGCGCTGTATCCGGCCTCGTTGCCGGCGGCCAGGCCTACAAAAAGATAGCCTACGTGAGCCACGCTGGAATAGGCCAGCATACGTTTCACGTTATCCTGAACCATGGCTACGGCGTTGCCCAAAATCATGGTAAGCAGGGCAATAATGCTGAAGGTGGCCGTAAGCTGGCTGCTGATGCTTGGCAGCGCGCGGTCGAGAATAAGCACCAGGGCGATAAAGGAGGCGGTTTTGCCCGCGGTGGACATATACGCGGTGATGGTAGTAGGCGAGCCGGTATAAACGTCGGGAGTCCACATGTGGAAAGGTACGGCCGAGACTTTAAACATGAAGGCTACCAGGAGCATGGAAACCCCGCCCCAGTAAAACAGTCCGCCATCGGTATATGCGCCGATTTCAGGGATAGAAGTGCTGCCGGTAGCTCCATAAAGCATGGTGATGCCGTAGAGGAAAAAGCCGGTTGAAAATGCGCCCATAACAAAATATTTAAGCGCCGACTCCACCCCGATGCGCTTATCTTTCATAATTCCGGCCAGGGCATACAAGCAGATCGACATGGTTTCCAGGCCTACAAACACCGTTACCAGATCGTTGGCCGTAGCCAGCACAATCATGCCGAAGGTGCAGAACATCAGCAGCGGATACACCTGCGGAAAATTATGCTTTACTCCAACCAGATAATCGTGAGTTAAAATGACGGTAAAAAACGTGCCAAACACCACAATAAAAGTGCCAAATGCGGCCGTACCGCCGGAGCCGGCCATCCCGCTAAAAATCTCGGTCTGTGGCTGTATGAGCAAATCATAAACTGAAACCAGCAGCGCGAGGCCTAAAAAGCCCATGGTTGTGCTGTAAATGGTGCGGGAACGGGCCTTATAGCCGTCCAGCATCATTACGGTAAGCCCGCCTGCCGCAACAATAGTGGCAGGAAGGAATAAAAGCAGGTCGTTTAGCATTTCAGTCAGGAATGGAAGTGGAGGTAGAAAGGGTGGAGTTGGCCGGAAGCCGGATGTTTACACGCCCAGCGCGTTAATGCGGCGCGCCAGCTCGATATCTTTTTCGGTTACCTTGTCGTCGGCATCGTGGGTGGAAAGCCGGATTTCGACTGTATTATATACATTGCTGAGCTCGGGATGGTGGCCCAGCTCTTCGGCTTCAAAGCTCAGGCGCATAATAAAGGAAATAGCAGCGCGGAAATCGTCGAATTCCAGCCCGAGCTGCAGGGAATCGTCGGCATATTCCCAGCCGTCGAGTTCCTGAAGGGCTTCTTTAATGGCGTCGTCGGATAAAGCTTGTGGAGTACTCATAAAAAGGTAGTTAGTTTTGTTGAGTGTTGTGAAAATCAGTGAATTCCCGGGTGTTAATAGTGTGAGAATGCACTTCATAAAACGAAGCGGCCCATTCGGGCAGGCTTTCGTCGGTGAGGCTGCTTTGCATCACCATTTCCCGCTTCTCGCTTGCCTGTTCCAGGAGTACATTTACCTGATGCTCCGAATACTGCGTGAAATGAGTCGGGCGGATGCCGATCCATACAATAAAGAGCATAACGGGAATAAGCAGGCCGATTTCGCGGGCGTTGAGGTCTTTTAAGACCTTGTTTTCTTCATGAATTACGGGACCGAACATCACGCGGCGGAACATCCAGAGCATGTAAATAGCGGCCAGAATAACGCCGGTGGTGGCAATAATTGCAAACCAGATATTGCCGATAACTTCAGAATTGAATGCGCCCATGAGAATCAGGAATTCGCCAACAAAGCCGTTAAGGCCCGGCAGGCCTACGCTGGCAAAGGTGGCAAGCATAAACATGACTGCAAACACGGGCATAATACTGGTGATGCCGCCAAAATCTGAAATCTGTCGCGTATGGCGGCGATCGTAAATCATGCCTACGATCAAAAACAGCGCGCCGGTAGAAAGCCCGTGGTTAATCATTTGGATAATGGCTCCCTGCACGCCAATGGTGTTGAGGGCAAACAGGCCTAAGACCACAAATCCGAGGTGAGAGACCGAGGAATAGGCCACCAGCTTCTTCACGTCTTTTTGCACCATAGCCACGAGTGCGCCATAAACAATGCCTATAACGGCTAAAAAGGCCACCAGCGGGGCAAACTCGACCATGGCGTTGGGAAACAGCGGTAGGCAAAAGCGAATCAGCCCGTAGGTGCCCATTTTAAGCATAATGGCCGCCAGCACCACAGAGCCGGCCGTAGGCGCTTCGGTATGGGCATAGGGCAGCCAGGTGTGAAAAGGAAACAGCGGAACTTTAATAAAAAACGCCAGGGCAAAGGCCAGA
>JBMCPG010000164.1:0-4749 GCA_048626035.1 Cyclonatronaceae bacterium | reverse complement strand
TGGCAATCCATAAGCACCAAATCATAGTCATCATATTTTAAGGCTTCGACCGCCCGGGCTCCGTTGGGCACAATGTCAAAATGTTTAAGCCTGAGTTTCTCCAGAATAAATTTGATAAGCATCTGATTTACCTGATTGTCTTCGGCAACAAGCACGCTCAGCTGAGGGTAAACCGCCTCTTCCGGCACTTTTTCTGCCCGCTGAGTGGCCGAGGCGGACGTGAGCGGCGCTACAGGCACGGCCGGCCCGCTATCTAAAAGCTGCGCTACCTGCTCATTTGAAAGCGGCTTTACAAGAAACTCCCGGATATCATAGCTCTGCTTCCAGTCGCTGGAGAAATCCTTTTCATTATAGCCAAGCAGAATGATGTTTAAATTCCACCATCGGGGCTTATTTTTAAGGCTGCTTATGGCATTAAGTACTGCCTTAGTGCCCAGGTTGAGGTCTATGATGAGATGTTTGTATGCGGCATCGGGAGCATCAAAATGCACTTTGGTTTCGTGCAAAGAAGTGCAAAAGACATAGTCGAAGGCCAGCACTTCCAGCTGCCGGCGCAGCACGTGTATGCTGGCATCAGGTTTGGCGGCCAGGAGCAGTCCCGGCGAGGCAGGCGCAGGTTCGGATTCAGCCGGGCGTTCGGGGATTGGTCCGGCGGCGGGCGTTTTTGCGCTTTGGGAGACCACCGGCGGCGCTTCAGGAATGCTAAACCAGAAGCAGGCCCCTGCGGTGGTCTCCTCATCTGTTTCTGCGCCAATTTCGCCGCCCATTTCCTCAACGAGCTGCTTGCTGATGGAAAGCCCGAGTCCGTAGCCTTCTTTGCGGATGCTTGCATCAGAGGCTGTATGAAGCTGCACATACGGGTTAAACGCCTCTTCTGCATCTTTCGCAGCGATTCCGGGGCCGGTATCCATCACGTTAAAGCGCAGCATAGCCGGCTGGTTGGAGCTGCTTTTTTGCACATCAACCCGGATGGTAATGCCGCCCTCTTCCGTAAATTTGATAGCATTTCCCGTCAGGTTTACAAGCACTTGTTTGAGCGGCAGATAAGCGCCCCGCAGCCGTCCGCCAATAGCCTCTGTTTGGTTTTCAACCTTAAAAAATAGTTTTTTCTGACTCAGGCGTTCTTCAAAAATAAGCTTTACCTCGTGGATGAGATCCTCAACCACGATATCTGAATAGCGTAATGTGCGGGTTTGTTGCTCTATTTTTTGCAGTTCAGAAGCCTGATTGACAATATCCAGGAGCATGGTTCCACTCGAGCTCAGCGCTTGTATCATGTGCTGCTGCTCGTTGCTCAGGGGTGTTTTTTGCAACATCTCAATCATGCCCAGCACGCCATTAAGCGGGTTGCGTATTTCGTGGCTCATCGTAGCTATAAAACTGCTTTTCTCTTTCGTAGCCTGCAGGGCTTCGTCGCGGGCGCTTATGAGCTTTGCTTCGTAATGGATACGGTCTATGGCATTGGTAATGACTTCGGCAAGCACGTCCATAATCGTAAGGCTGGAGGCGCTCCAATGAATATTTTTTTCGATAAGATCCACCCCCAGACAGCCCAGGCAGGTGCCGTTTTTGATAAGCGGTAGCAGCAAAAGTGAGGTGATGCCCCGGCGCTGCAGTTGTATGCGCAGCGATTTTTCCACGTCCTGACTGGCTGTATCGGCAATAAATACCCGCTCGCCGCGCTTGTGCGCTTCCAGCCATTCTGGCACCAGATCCAGCGGAACGTCCTGAAGCTGCGGCTTCGAGGCTTCGATGCCTTCGGCGCACCACTCGTGCGTATTGGATAGCACCTGCCGTTCGAAATCGTATTGATGCACATACACCCGGCCGGCATTGGTATAGGCGCCGATTTCACCAAGGGCTTCATCAATAGAGGAATTCAGGTTATTGAGTTCGGCATTTACCAGGTTTTTGGCAACCCGGGCGATTAAGGATTCGGCGGCGTGTTTTTGCTTGAGTTCTTTTTCGAGCTGTTTACGCTGGTTGATGCTGCGCCCTACCGAAATAAAGTGGCTGAGGCTTCCATCATCATTAAAAATAGCGCGGTCGCACCATTCCTGCCAGTTGGTGTTTCCGTACCCGTCGATGACCTGATGCTCGTACATCACTTCATGTTTTTTAGCTTGCAGCTGGGCCAGATGCCGGAAAATATTCTCATGTTCGCTGGGGGGAATCAGGTCTATAAAAGGCTGGCCGAGCAATTGCTCGCGCGTTTTTCCAAAGGCTTTTGCATAAGCATCATTTACCTGCAGCAGGCGCGTGTCTGCATCGAAAGTGCAAACCATTTCACCGCGCATTTCAACAACATCATGATAAAGTTGAAACAGGCGTTGTTCTGAAGAAGTTTTGGGCCGTGAATCTTGCATATCGGGCTGTTTTTACTGTGGGCGCATGGTTTTAAAGCGAAATAAGTGGCAAAATATCCTTTACAGCATATAACCATAAAGCATACCCGGCAAGGGGGGTAAACCAAAAAGCCCTCTGTAAACAATTACAGAAGGCTCTTGGGATATGGCGGGTTGAAATAAGTGAAAGCGGGTGAATCAGGACCAGTCGTCCGATTTAAGAATATCGGCGATAGACTTGCTTTTACTTTTTTCCTGCTTTCCGCCCTCTTTTTCGGATTCGTGTTTTTCGCCAACAATCAGCTTCTGATAGTCGCGCATTCCGGTTCCGGCCGGTACACGATGGCCTACCACCACGTTTTCTTTGAGGCCCAGCAGGTAGTCGGATTTACCTTCTACTGCGGCGCTGGTGAGTACTTTGGTGGTTTCCTGGAATGAAGCGGCCGAGAGCCAGCTGTCGGTAGAAAGCGCCGCCCGGGTAATGCCGAGCAGTATAGGCCGGGATATGGCCGTTGCGGCCTCACGTACCTCAATTTCTGCCTTATCTTCATCGATAAGCTGCGAGTTGATTTCGCGGACTTCGCGGCGGGTGAGCTGGCTGCCTTTTGGCAAATCAGAACCGCCAGACTCGGTTACCACAAACTTACCGATCAGATTATCGTTGGTGCGGGCTACTTCAAAACGATCTACTTTATCGCCTTCAAGATACATCGTATCGCCCGGGTCGGTAATTTCAACTTTCTGCATCATCGTGCGAACAATTACCTCGATGTGCTTATCGTTGATTTTCACCCCTTGCAGGCGGTACACTTCCTGGATTTCATTTACGATATAGGACTGCACGGCGAAGGGGCCGAGAATATTGAGGATATCCTGGGGTAAAATAGCTCCTTCAGACAGCGACTGCCCGGCCGTTACATAATCGTTTTCCTGAACCAGAATGTGCTTGGAAAGCGGAATAAGGTAGGTGCGGCGATCTACGCCATCCTTACTTTCCACAATAATTTCCTGGGAACCGCGCTTCCGGTTTCCGAATTTGACGATGCCTTCGATTTCCGAAACCGTGGCGGGATCGGACGGCGGGCGGGCCTCAAACAACTCCGTTACGCGCGGCAGACCAGCCGTAATATCTTTCGATTTACCGGCCTTACGCGGAATTTTGGCAATTACCTGCCCGGCAGAAACGTTCTGGCCGTCTTCAACAACAATGTGCGTGCGCACCGGGAGCGGGATTTCCTTAATCCGTTCTCCGCTTTTAATGATGAGCGTGGGCACGAGCGAACGGTCTTTGGAATCGGTAATTACTTTTTCCTTGTAGCCGGTCTGGTCGTCGGTTTCATCGGCGCAGGTTACATCGTCGATGATGTCTTTGAAGCTCACATGGCCATTCATTTCAGAATAGATGCGCGCGTTGTAGGGATCCCATTTACACAGCGACATGCCTTTTTCGACCATCTGGCCTTCTTCAACCATCATTTCGGAGCCGTAGGGCACGTTATGGGTATTCAGCACTTTTCCGGTATCATCAATAATTTTGATTTCACCGGCGCGGCTAAGCACGATATCGTACTCCTCTTCGCCGTCGTCGTAGCGAACAACGCGGAGGTTTTCGAATTCTACTTTGCCGTTAAATTTAGCTTTATGCTGAGATTCGGCCTCCAGACGGGCGGCGGTACCTCCAACGTGGAAGGTGCGCAGCGTAAGCTGGGTGCCCGGCTCGCCAATCGACTGGGCGGCAATAACGCCTACCGCTTCGCCAACCTGCACGTGTTTTCCGCGCGTAAGGTCGCGGCCGTAGCACATCGAGCACACGCCGCGGCTGGTTTCACACGTAAGCACCGAACGAATTTCGACTTCCTCAATGGAGGTTTCCGAAATTTTATGAGCTACCGGCTCATTAATCATTTCGTTGGCTCCTACGATGAGCTCGTCGGTCAGCGGATCGTAAATATCGTGCATGGAAATGCGGCCGATAATGCGGTCTTCAAGGCTTTCGACGATGTCTTCGTTGTCTTTGAGCGCCTTAATTTTGATGCCGCGCAGCGTGCCGCAATCTTGCTCTGTTACCACCACATCTTGCGAAACATCTACAAGGCGGCGGGTAAGATAGCCGGCATCGGCGGTTTTGAGAGCGGTATCGGCGAGGCCTTTTCGGGCACCGTGCGTAGAAATGAAGTATTCGAGTACCGTAAGACCTTCGCGGAAGCTCGATAAAATCGGTGTTTCGATTACTTCGCTGCCCGAGGAATCGACGGAGCTTTTTTGCGGTTTAGCCATAAGCCCGCGCATACCGCCGAGCTGGCGGATTTGCTCTTTCGAACCCCGCGCGCCGGAATCAGCCATCATAAACACGGGATTGAAGCCGTCTTTATCTTCGCTCAGGGCCTTGAACAGCGTCTCAGAT
>JBMCPG010000163.1:0-4782 GCA_048626035.1 Cyclonatronaceae bacterium | reverse complement strand
GGGATCCCGACCGCAACCGCCCGCGCGAAAACGCCGAAGATTTCATTACACAGTTCAGTGCGGCCGATCTGGCGGTATTACTTTCCTACGGCAGTCCGGTAAACGAGCAGTTAAGCTGGGGCGCAACTGTGAAAGTCCTCAACAGCAGCATCGGGCCGTTTGCTGATGCATGGGGCTACAGCCTCGATTTAGGCGCCCAATATCAGCGTGGGAGTTATCAGTTTGGGGTTAATATGATGGATATCACGACCATGATGAAATACTGGACGGTAGATGCGGAGGAGCTCCGGGCGCTTGAAACCGACTTTGGCGACGAAATCCCCGCCGGCGAAAATGAAATCATTCTGCCAACGCTCAAACTTGGGGCGGCGAGGATGTTCACGTTTGGCGATCTGAGCCTGCTGGCCGCTCTGGATGCCGATCTGCGCTTTGAAGGCCGGCGCACCTACAGCATCAACGCCGGGGAGATGAGCATCGAGCCGCACCTGGGCGTGGAAGCCGGCTACAAGGAGCGGATATTTGTGCGGGCCGGCGTAACGGATATCAGCACCGACCCCGACAATAGTTTTATTACCTCTCCTACCCTGGGCGCCGGATTTGTGCTCGGCGCTTTTGGCTTCGATTATGGCTTCAGCAGCTTCGCCGGCACCGCTTCAGATTTGGGATTTACCCACCGACTCTCGCTCACCTTCAGCCGGGCACGGCTCTGATATTCTGGCATGCGCGAAGGGCTGTGATGCCATCACCCTACCCCCCGGACCCCCCCTAATCTGGCTTGTGCATCGGGATGGGATCCCGCAGCGAAGCGGTATGGCTCATTAACAGCTTATGCGTTGCGATTTCGGGCTCTTCTTTCGATTTGGAAACGCGCTTGTAGCGGCCGTTTCCATCCAGGATCCAGCGCTGACTATTATCCTTCAGATATACGCTTAAAATGAAGCGTAAATATTTTTTCATACGGGCGTTTTCGATCGGGGTGATGGCTTCCACGCGTGCATCCAGGTTTCGATGCATAATATCGGCCGAGCCAATTAAATAGTTGTGCTTGCCCCCGTTGCGGAAATAAAAAATACGCGAATGCTCTAAAAAACGGCCGATTATTGAATGTACGCGAATATTTTCGCTCAAATTCTTGATGCCCGGCCGCAGCCGGCAAATGCCGCGCACAATGAGATCGATAGAAACGCCCTGTGCAGATGCATAATACATGCGCTGTATGAAGTGCGGGTCTTCCAGGCTGTTCATTTTCATGATGATACGCGCCTCCCGCCCCGCCTGCGCTTCTTTTATTTCCGCGTCTATATACTCCAACATCTGCCGCCGCAGATGGTGCGGAGCCACCAAAAGCTTTTGATAGGTTTGATCCGGAGCATAGCCGGTAAGGAAGTTGAACAGTGCCGATACATCGGCGGTGATGGCCGGATCGCAGGTAAACAGGCCGAGATCCTCATATAAATTCGCCGTTCCGGGATGGTAATTTCCAGTACCTACGTGTGCGTAGCGCCGCAGCTCGTTGCCCTCCTCGCGCACAACGACCGTAATTTTGGAGTGGATTTTAAGCCCCGGCAGCCCGTAGGAAACGTGAATACCGGCTTTTTCCAGCTTCATGGCCCATTCAATATTCTGTTGCTCATCGAAGCGGGCTTTCAGCTCTACCAGAACCGCTACTTGTTTTCCGGCCTCAACCGCTTTCATGAGCGAGTGCATGAGCGCAGAATCGGGCGAGGTGCGGTAAAGCGTTTGTTTGATAGCCAGCACTTTAGGATCGGCGGCGGCTTCTTTCACAAACCGTTCCACCGAGCTGCTAAAACTATGGTAGGGATGGTGTACCATGATGTCGCCCTTGCGTATAACCTGAAACGCCCCCGGCGTTTCTTCTTCTATAGCATGTCGGAAAGAAGGATGGAGCGCAGGAGTCCAGGGCGTAAATTTGAGCTCGTCGAATCCTTCTATTTTACCCAACTGCATAGCATCTGCCAGCCCGATGGAGCCCTGCATTTCAAAAATATCGTTCTTGGAAACGCCCATTTTTTCGCTCAGTAAATCCTTGATGCTCTGCGGCATTTCTGTATCTACTTCCAGGCGTACTACTTCGGCAAAGCGCCGCTCGCGCAGCTCATCCTCAATCATTTCCAGCAGGTCGTCGGCTTATTCCTCATTTCGCTGGAGGTCCGCGTTGCGCGTAACGCGAAAAATATGCGCCGAACGCACGGCTGCACCAGGGAATAAATCGCCGATATGCTCGCGTATAATTTCATCAATGTTAATGAAAGTAGCTTCCTTTTTTGCTTCACTTACCTGAAACCAGCGGGGGCGGTTATTGGGCACTTTTACGCGGGCAAACACTTGTTCACCGGTTTTTGGATCTTCAATTTCGACCGCAAAAGAGCGGCTTTTGTTCGAGATGAAAGGAAACGGATGGGCCTGATCAACCGCCAGCGGGGTCATGATGGGGTAGAGCTGGGTCTGGAAGTAGTCTCTGGCTTTCTTCCGCTCTTTTTTTGATAAGCCGGCGTAGGTTTTGAAATGAATACCTTGTTTTTCGAGCAGCGGCAAAAGCTGATCAAAAAAACAGCTTCTGTACTGCTGAATCATATCGCGCACGGTATCGCGGATGGCCACGAGCTGCTGGGCGGGCGTGAGGCCGTCTACAGAAGGGCGGTTTACGCCGGCTCCCATCTGCCGTTTTAAGCCGCCCACACGTTTTTGGAAAAATTCGTCGAGATTGCTGCACACGATGCCAATAAACTTGACGCGCTCCAGCAGCGGGTGCTCGTCCCGCCGGGCTTCGTCGAGCACCCGGTAATTGAAATCGAGCCAGCTTAACTCATAGTTGTGGAAGTAGTCCGGGCCAAAGATGCGCAGTTTTGAACTGCTTAAAAAAGAGGTTTTCGTTTTTTCCCCGGCCGAAAGGCTGCTTTCTTCTACATTTTTTGCAGCATAGCTTTCGGGATTAAATTGCTCATGATCGGGGTTTAGCTCGTCGGTTTTTTGCTTTTCTTTACTCATAAATAGGTCTGCTTGCAGGTCTGTTTCAAAAAGGTGAACAGGCGTGTGATGGAAGCAAAGTAGGCATTCCGGAGGTTTTTTCTATATAAAATAGCGCGTGTTCTGTGGTGCCGTATGTGTGCGCAAATGCTGGCTGAAAACTCACAGCGGCTTCAGGCTGCGGGCAATATCCAGCCAGAGCTGCTCCCATACGTGTATTTTTTTATTGCTGAGGCTAATTTTGATTTGTTCGGGATGTGAAAGCTGCGTTTGGCCAACGAGCCGCCCCAGGCGTGCCGAGGCTACCGGCACGTAGCCATCATTAGGGCCTTCATGCTCATATATGTGTTTGTTGAAGGGAATCAAAAAGCTGTTGATTGGGGCTGTGGTGCCTTTCCCGCAAGATGCCGTAACCGATTGATATTGAACGTCGGGATGATTCGGACAGTTTGGGTTGAACGTTTCTTGAATATAGGCCGGGCGCAGTTGCTCGAGAGCGCCCAGAACGTCGCTTGGAATTTCGGGATAAACGTTGTTTCCAAACCAGTTGGTGAGTCGCGCAAGGTGGTTCAGGATCTGTTCTGGTGTGCGCAGCATGAAATCGGCCAGCGCTGTGCCCCGGTGCGGGGTGCTCACGGTGGTGAGGCTGTGAACGTGCGCATGTGCGCCAAGATGATGGATGGCGTAGCGCATATCGAGCCCGCCCATCGAATGGGCAATCACATCTATTTTATTACAGCCGGTTTCCTCCAGAATATGCGCTATGGCCTCCATCCAGGCTTCGGCCCGGGTTTCGATGCGGGCGTAGGGCACGATATTAGGCGCAAAAGCCAGGATTCCGTGCGCACGGTACATCATGGCTACATCATCCAGCAGGCCCCTTTTGGCCATATTTCCCATGGCGCCAAAACCGTGGCAGAGCAACACGGGCCGCTTTAGCAGAATAGGGGAAGGCTGTGGGAAAAAATCGAGGCGCAGTCGCTTCATAATGGCTGATTCTAAAGATAAGCTATTGCTGTTACAACCCGGCTCGTGCGGCACTATGAAAAGATATTCCCCGGAGATAGATAGATCATTGCCCTTTTCGATTACCCCTGAGGGTGGCCTACATCAGTGAAGCGCTCACCTCCTTTAGCTTTCCGTCTTCGAGCTTAACCGTGCGCCTGGGGTATTCCCGCACCATATCGTAGTTATGGGTTACCATCAGGATGGCCATGCCCCGATTATTGATCTGCTGAAGCAGCTCCAGAATATTGGCGGCGGCGGTGGGATCAAGATTGCCCGTTGGCTCGTCGGCCAGCATAATGCGCGGCTCGTTGGCCAGCGCCCGGGCAATCACCACGCGCTGCTGTTCGCCGCCGGAAAGATCGGCCGGCATGTTGCGGTCTTTGTGGGCCAGGCCCACCATCGAAAGGCATTCGAGCGCCCGCTGTTTAATGAAGCTGCGGCGGTTGCCGGTTACTTCGAGAGCAAAAGCAACGTTTTCATATACATTACGGTCGGGAAGCAGCTGGAAATCCTGAAAAACGATGCCCAGCCGGCGGCGCAGCAGCGGCACCTCTTCTTCGCTAAGGCGCGGCACATGCTGCCCGGTTACCAGCACATCGCCATAGCCCGGCATTAAATCGCGGTAAATGAGCTTGAGCAGGGAGCTTTTTCCGGTTCCCGTAGGGCCGATAAGATAGCAGAATTCGCCGTTGGAAAGCGAAAAATCGACATCATCGAGCACCATATTACCATTAAAATTAACGGTAACATTACGAAATTCTACGACGGGTTCTTCGGACATCTGAG
>JBMCPG010000162.1:0-4783 GCA_048626035.1 Cyclonatronaceae bacterium | reverse complement strand
TATCATGAATAAAACAAAAATTCTTGTCGCCGATGATCACAGCCTCGTACGTTACGGACTGTGCTCGATACTCAATAGTGAAGATCAATTTGATGTTGTAGCCGAAGCCAGTACAGGGCGGGAAACAATGTTGCTCTTCAAAGAGCATTTGCCCGATCTATGCTTCCTCGATATCATGATGCCGGATAGAAGCGGTATCGAAGCATGTAAAGAAATGCTCGATATCAAACCCGATACTAAAGTTATTATCATGACGATACACCTCACCGAGGAGTATCTCAACCAAGTGCTTGGAGCTGGTGCACAGGGCTATTTGCTCAAAAGTGCCAGCCGCGAAGAAATCATCGCCAGTGCTCATAAGGTGATGAAAGGCCAGCGGGTATTTAGTGAAGATGTTTCTGAGCTGATGACCCAAAGCTTTCTGAATAAAAAAGAAGAACGATCTGATGAACATTTGTTTTCACGCCTCACCCCGCGCGAAAATGAAATCTTAAGCCATATCATAGATGGCAAAACAAACCAGGCTATCGCTAAAGTTTTGTATATCAGCCCCAGAACAGTCGAAACGCATCGCGCAAATTTGATGCACAAGATTGGTGTCAAGAATACGGCAGCCCTTGTGCGCAAAGCAATTAAGACGCGTTTGCTTCAATAAATAAGTACATATACGTATCAAGATTAAGGGTATGCGTGTATTGTTAAAAAGACTTAACAGGTTGTATATTAATAATATACAAATGGGGTAATAGCCGTCTGTAGATGATAAATTAAGCGCATGAGCCTGAAAAGCTCGTGCGCTTTTTTTTTTTGCTTTTCGCATATCATTAAAAAAGCCCCCGCCTGAGTGCATCAGACGGAGGCTTTTTATTTTTTATGCGGTTCCGGCTTGCTACATCAGGAGCAGCCGCTGGTGGCCCCGCAGGTTTCGCACTTCAGGCAGGTACCGTTGCGCACCATGGTCATGCTGCCGCAGTCGCCGCAGGCATCGCCGGTGTAGCCCATGCTGCGGGCGCGCTTGTACTTGGCCATGAAGTGATCTTCTTCCTGCTTCAGCGCCGACATTTCTTCGGAAACGGCCCTGGCTTTCACAGGCTTGGCTTCCGGCGCGGCGGTTTCCGCAGCGGCCGTGCTGCCGTTGGAACCAGCGCCGTTCTGGCCCCGCTCCGGACGCAGATCCCGGGTGGAAATAGCATCCCGGCCCACGTGCGCCAGATCATCGCGGTCCAGATACGTGATGGCCAGCTCACGGAAAATGTAGTCGATTACCGAGGTGGACATCTTGATGTGCGGGTTGCCGCTTACCATGCCGCTGGGCTCGAATTTGGTGAAGGTGAAGGCATCTACAAATTCTTCCAGCGGTACGCCGTGCTGCAGGCCGAGGGAAATGGAAATGGCGAAGCAGTTCATCAGGCTGCGGAAGGCCGCGCCCTCTTTGTGCATATCGATGAAGATTTCGCCGATTTGCCCGTTTTCGTACTCGCCGGTGCGCAGATATACGTTTTGGCCGCCGATTTTGCATTTTTGCGTATAGCCATCGCGGCGGTTTGGCAGGCGCCGGCGGCCCGACACATATTTATGGACAATGCGGTTGGCGGTAGCCAGCACGGCATCCTGTTCGGCCCGTTCGGCAGCTTCGGCATCGTCCTGCTCCTGCTCCAGCGCCTCAAATACGTCCGAGGTAGAATTCAGTGGCTGACTCAGCTTGGAGCCGTCGCGGTACAGGGCGTTGGCCTTGAGCATCATCTGCCAGGAATCCAGGTAGGCATTTTTGATGTCTTCGACGGTCGCATCATTCGGCAGGTTGATGGTTTTCGAAATCGCACCCGAAATAAACGGCTGTGCGGCGGCCATCATCCGGATATGTCCCTTGGCCGAGATATAGCGCGTGCCGGTTTTTCCACATTTGTTGGCGCAGTCGAATACCGGCAGGTGCTCTTCCTTCAGGTAGGGCGCGCCTTCGACGGTCATGGTGCCGCAGACATAATCGTTGGCCGCGGCAATTTCCTGCTTGCTGAAGCCCAGATGCGCCAGCATATCAAAATTGAAGTCGGCAAGCTGCGCATCACTAATGCCCAGCACGTCTTTGCAAAACTCCTCGCCCAGCGTCCACTGATTAAAAGCAAACTTGATTTCAAACGCGCCCGGAAGTCCGGCTTCGACAGCATCAATTTTTTCCTGCGTAAAGCCTTTTTCTTTCAGCTTTTCATGGGTGATGGCCTCGCAGCCTTCAAACGTGCCGTGCCCTTTGGCGTGCTTCACGATGGCATCAATCTGATCTTCCGGATAGCCCAGATTTCGCAATGCCGCCGGAACGCTCTGGTTAATAATCTTGAAATATCCGCCGCCGGCCAGCTTCTTGAATTTCACGAGGGCGAAATCCGGCTCGATGCCCGTGGTGTCGCAATCCATCACCAGACCAATGGTTCCGGTGGGTGCAAGCACGGTAACCTGGGCGTTGCGATAGCCGTGTTTTTCGCCAAGGGCAACGGCGCGTTCGGCATCCTCGCGTGCGGCGCTGAGCAGATAATCGGGGCACAATTCCTCGCTGATGCCCAGCGGGGTGATGGTCAGGTTTTCGTACTCCTCTTTCGGCGCGTTGAAGGCGGCGCGCTTATGATTGCGCAGCACCCGGAGCATGTGCTCGCGGTTGCGCTCGAAGCCTTCAAAACTGCCCAATTCTTTGGCCATTTCCGCGCTGGTGGCATAAGAATGCATGTGCATGATGCCGGTGAGCGCACCGGTGAGCGCGGCCGCTTCATCGCTGTCGTAGGGAATGCCCTGAATCATGAGCAGCGAACCGATATTGGCGTAGCCCAGCCCCAGCGTGCGGAATTTATAGGAAAGCTCGGCAATTTCTTTAGACGGAAACTGCGCCATCAGCACCGATATTTCCAGGGTGATGGTCCACAAGCGCGTGGCGTAGCGAAAGCTCTCTACATCGAACTGCCCGGTTTCTTTATCATAAAATTTGACCAGATTCAGCGAGGCCAGATTGCAGGCGGTGTTATCCAGGAACATGTACTCACTGCAGGGATTACTGGCATTAATCGGGCCGTCTTCGGGGCAGGTGTGCCATTCGTTGATGGTATCGTGATATTGCGTGCCGGGATCGGCGCTGGCCCAGGCGGCGTAGGCAATGTCTTCCCACAAATCGCTGGCTTTCAGTGTTTTGCAAGGCTGTGGAGCGCGGCCTTCGTTTTCGGCATCCCGCTTTTCGGTGCGGAAATACAGATTCCAGTCGCCGTCTTCCTCCAGTGCCTTCATGAAGCTGTTGGGGATGCGCACGGAATTGTTGGAATTTTGCCCGCTTACGGTGTTGTAGGCTTCGGAATTCCAGTCCGTATCGTAGGTCTCAAACTCGATGTCTTTATAGCCCTGCGCGGCCAGCTGCATGATGCGCTGCACGTAGTTCATGGGCACTTTATCCTGATGGGCTTTCCGGATCGCTTCGGCCAGAGCCTTGTTTTTCTTCGGATTCCGGCTCACCACTCCATTGAACTTCTGCCCGTCCATCTCAACCGGCGTATGGCATAGCTGTATGATGGTTTTGAGGTGCTTTTCCAGCATCTTGGAACCGGCCACGATAGAGGCGACTTTTTCCTCTTCCCGTACTTTCCAGGTGATATAATCTTCGATATCGGGATGATCCAGATCGAGGGTTACCATCTTGGCCGCCCGCCGGGTCGTGCCGCCCGACTTGATAGCGCCGGCTGCGCGGTCGCCGATTTTAAGGAAACTCATCAGGCCGGAGGATTTGCCGCCGCCGCTCAACGGCTCGTTAGCGCCGCGAATATTAGAAAAATTGGTGCCGGTTCCCGAGCCATACTTAAACAGCCGGCCTTCCCGCACCCACAAATCCATAATGCCGCCATCATTTACCAAGTCATCATCGACCGACTGGATGAAGCAATTATGCACCAGTACATTATTACACAGGTACTGTCCGCTTTCTGTCTGAATATCATAAACAGGCTGCGTGCCAATAAGCTCGATACGCTGAATAAGCTCTTCCCGCATTGCAGGTATTTTTTTGCCGGCAAACGTATCTGAGCAGGCCCTTTCCAGCTTTTCTATTTTTTCGTCGGAAACAAACCCAATCAATTCTTTGTAGCGCTGACGGGCGCTGGAATAGCCGATGGAAATAAACCATTGTGTACGACGGTTTTCGCGCTTCTCTACACCCTGCTGCATCCGTGAATAAATGCCCATATTCAGCAACAGCGCCTGAACGCTCCTGGCTAACGGTTTTGATATCGTTGTCAGAACAATGTCTGCCGTATTTGACTCGCGTCTGCGCATACGAACGGTACCATCGGCTTGGAACAGTGCCTTCAGATATGCCGCCTGCACGCTAATGCCAGCGTTGAGTATGTTGTCGGGCACACAAAGGTCATGGGCGGAAGCCAGTAGTCCGTAGGTCTCAACAAAAGGACGCAGGACTTCGCCATATAAGCGAATACGTTTAATGTCCAACTCGGCACTTTGTGATTCTACAGAACGAACCTTACAGTTCACGCCCTCAAAAACGGTGTTCACGCGCTGCATGACGAAATCATACTCTTCGTCATTTACGGTCATAAACTCAATAGTGAGACTACGGTTCGTTCCTTTGGCGTATTGACCCACAAAACCATCCCCCTGTAACCAGCCAGCCAGGGCAGCTTCATCGCATGCCTGCGCGTTGCTTTCGTCGGCAACTTTCGGTTGTGAGGCTACAAGCATGTCCGTACCCGGCGTAAGCTCATCGGCGCCGCTCCATTCTCCGAAGCCGGGTCGCTGATCT
>JBMCPG010000161.1:0-4799 GCA_048626035.1 Cyclonatronaceae bacterium | reverse complement strand
GCGCGGCGGCGTTTTCCGGCAGCTCGATGCGCAGTAACAACACGTCTTCCTGCTTGCTGAAATAGCGCTGGAATGTGTCGGGGAGCTGTTGTTTTGTGCTCAGATGGATAAACCCCTCGGTCTCCAGACTTTCAGGGGCATAGTGTGTTTCCGAACGCTTTTGCTCCCATTGTTGCGGCGTGCAAAAATGATAGAGAGTAATCATATTGTGTGATTCATGCGCGTTGCTTTGAAAAAAATAAAATCATAAAGCGCCTTAATTTATATACTTTATGATTTTAGGTCGTGCTGCATCCGGAAAAGGTGATGGCTTCCCGGGCACATGCGGTGCGGGGGCTAATAATCCCACTCTACCAATGTACCAACAGGTTGTTTTTCGATAACTTTAGCCAGATTTCCCGGCTTGTTCATATTGAAAACGATAACCGGCGTACGATTATCGCGGCAGAGCGTAAAGGCGGTAAGATCCATGACGGAAAGCCGGCGTGAAATCACTTCATCGCCGGTAATTTTATCGAATTTCTGCGCATCAGCGTTGGTTTCAGGATCTTTGTCAAAGATGCCATCTACGCGGGTTCCTTTAAGAATAACTTCTGCTTCAACTTCGATAGCGCGCAGCGAGGCGGCCGTATCTGTAGTAAAGTAGGGATTACCAGTTCCGGCACCAAATATAACCACGCGGCCCTTTTCCAGATGCCGCTGTGCCCGGCGGCGAATGAAAGGTTCGGCAATTTGCTCCATACGGATGGCTGATTGCAGCCGCGTAGGCACGCCTTTCCGCTCCAGGGCATCCTGCAGCGCCATGCTGTTTATCATAGTGGCCAGCATGCCCATATAATCGCCCTGCACGCGGTCCATGCCGTCAGTGGCGGCTTTCATACCACGAAAAATATTGCCCCCGCCGATTACAACGGCTATTTCCGTACCGTTTTCGTGAACGGCTTTAATTTCATCGGCATAGCTGCTAAGGATTTTGCCGTCGATACCGTGGCCCTGTTCGCCCAGCAGCGCCTCTCCGCTCATTTTCAGAAGAATGCGTTTATAGCTTGCCATATATGATTACACCCTGAATTTTTAAAGCCCAAAAATAACGAATCAAAAAAAAGCCACCCTTTAAAATTAAAGAGTGGCTTCATGAATCAGCTTAATGATTTCCTAACACAATACGCCGGAACGAGCGTACCGTTGGTTCGCCCTGCTGTTTGAGATATTCGGAAACGCTTACGCTGCTGTCTTTCACAAATTTTTGATCCAGCAGCACGTGGTCTTCGTAAAAGCGGCGCAGTTTTCCTTCGGCCGCTTTTTCAGCGATATGCTCGGGCTTTCCTTCGTTGATTAGCTGCTCTTTGGCAATCTCGCGCTCTTTTTCGAGCCGGCTGGTTTCTACCCCTTCACGACTGGTTGCAATCGGGGACATGGCGGCTACTTGCATGGCAACGTCGCGGCCAACCTCCTCATTTTTTAGTGGGCCGGCGAATTCCACCAGCACAGCCAGCTGGCTGCCCGGGTGAATGTAAGAGACGATAGAACCATCCGTTTTGAGTAACTCAATCTGGCTAATCGTGATTTTTTCGCCAATTTTGCCAATCAGGAGTTCAAGCGCTTTATCTACGGTTACGCCCTCAAAATCCTGCTGTCCCAGCTCGGCGGCATCCGTAATTTCGGTTTCATAGGCCAGAGCGGCAAAAGCCTCGGCATTCTTTATGAACTCGTCGTTCCGGGCTACGAAGTCTGTTTCGCAGTTCAGTTCGAGAGCAACGGCTTTTTTCTTATCGTCGCTTATTTTTACCGCGATCAGGCCTTCGGTAGCATCGCGCTCGGCGCGCTGTTCAGAAACTTTCTGGCCTTTTTTGCGCAAATACTCAATAGCGGCTTCCATATCGCCACCAGACTCTTTAAGGGCTTTTTTACAATCCATCATGCCCGCGCCGGTAGCGTCGCGGAGTTTTTTTACATCAGCTGCTTTTATACTCATAATATCTAAAAAGGGCTAAAGGCATTAGCCGTACATTAAGAGGTGAATAAAGAAAAAAATCGGATTATGCCCGGGAAGCCGATTCTGGCCATAAGACGGTTCAGAATCGGCTTCTAAGCATCAGGCGTAGCTTTAGTCGTTGGTTTTATTCCGGCGGCGGCGGCGGCGCGGCTTCTCGCTTTCGGCGCTTTCTTCGTCGGCGGAGCTATCTTCGCCAGCATCATCGCCTTCGGTACTTACCGTGGCGGCTTCCATGGCGGCTTCTTCTTCCTTCATAGCATCGCGTTCGGCCTTTCCTTCAACGATAGCATCGGCCACATTCGAAACAATGAGCTGTATGGCCTTGGCGGCATCATCGTTGCAGGGCACTATGTAATCGGGGATATCAGGATCGCAGTTGGTATCAACCATTGCAAAAATCGGGATATTCAGCTTGCGAGCCTCGTTAATGGCGATTTCCTCTTTAACAATATCGACTACAAAAATTGCGCCTGGCGTGCGGTTCATGTTAGAAATACCCGAAAGCACCTGTTCGAGTTTTTCTTTTTCCCGGTCGAGCGTTAAGCGTTCTTTTTTAACCAGGTTTTCGTAGGTACCATCGTTCTGCATGGTGGCGATTTCCTGCATGCGGGAAATGCTCTTGCGCACGGTAGAAAAGTTGGTGAGCATGCCGCCAAGCCAGCGATGGGTTACGTAGGGCATACCGCAGCGCAGGGCTTCTTCTTTAACAATTTCCTGGGCCTGCTTTTTGGTGCCTACAAATAAAATATTTTTTCCGGAACGCGCTACCTTTCCGATTTCCTCAAGCACTTCTTTTAAGTGAGCGTGCGTTTTGTTCAGGTCGAGGATGTGGATACCGTTGCGCTGCATAAAGATGAAATCTTTCATCTTTGGATTCCAGCGGCGGGTCAGGTGGCCAAAATGAGCTCCTGCTTTCAGTAGCTCAGCTACAGATGCTGCTTTAGACATAATAAAAAATGTTTATGATGTGAGTTAGGCCGCTACGCAGGTCTTTCATGCTTCCGATTGGCGTTTCACAGAACCCCAACACTCCGGTTGCATGTCGCTGCGTATGTGTGATAAGACGATGCTAACTACAAATGAGAAAAAATTAACGCTTCGAAAACTGGAAGTTCTTACGTGCTTTGGGCTGCCCGTACTTTTTGCGCTCAACCATGCGGTCGTCGCGGGTAAGCAAGTCGTATTCTTTAAGAGCCGGGCGCTTTTCGGGATCGTGTTTTACGATGGCGCGGGCAATACCCAGCAGGCAGGCTTCTGCCTGACCGGTGTGGCCGCCGCCGCGAAACGTAATTTTCACGTCGAACTCATTTTCCAGCTCGGCCGCGACAAAAGGAAGCATCACCAGGTTCTGGCTGGCCTGCATCGGGAAATATTCTTCCATGGGCTTGTTGTTAACAACTACTTTACCCGAACCCGGTTTCATGTAGGCACGAGCCGTAGATGTTTTTCTTCTACCTATTGCTTGTATTTGGGACATAAGAAAATTGATTTTAGGCGGTCTTGATACCAAAAAAGCCGTTTAAGGCCTGCATCAAACGTCACCCTTATTTAATTAAAAGGTGATTTTTTCGGGATTCTGAGCCGTATGGCCGTGTACCGGGCCGGCATAAACGCGAAGATTTCGCATCACAGAACGGCCGAGCTTATTTTTGGGAATCATGCCTTTAACGGCGCGATAAACCACATCGGTTGGCTTTTTTTCCAGAATTTCCTGCGGCGTGGTAAACTTTTCGCCGCCGGGATAGCCGGTATGGCTGAAGTACTGCTTATCGGTCATCTTTTTGCCGCTAAGTTTGATCTTTTCGGCATTAATAATGATCACGTTGTCGCCTGTATCCATGTGAGGCGTGAATTCCGGCTTGTGCTTACCGCGTAAGATATGGGCTACGCGGCTGGCCAAACGGCCCAGGGTTGCACCCTCGGCATCTACCAGAACCCACTTTTTCTCAATGTCATCAGGCTTGGCTGAATATGTTTTGAAATAGGGGCTTTTCATGAGTTGATTTTGTTAAAGCTTCGATTTTTGCAAAGTTTGCAAATATATGATTTTTGATTCTAAAAGGCAATGCCGGAAACCGGACGCAAGTTGCATAAAAGGGATAAAAAAGTGTAAGGATTTTGCTTTGTCCTGCTCTTAGAAATGTAGTTTTTATGATTTTCTTCCATTTCTGACGCTCCTTTCACATGGCTTCTGACGCTTTTACTGCCTCAAAACGGACTTCGGCTCCGCCAAAATTGCTAACGGCCTACAGCCGCGCGCTTTCCGCCCTGCACCTGCCTCCGGCGAGCATCCGCCGCCGCCGGGCCTGCGTGCGTGCCTATCTCCGATTTCATTACGACACACATCCATCACAGCTCGACGAGCAGCATGTGCGTTTGTTTTTGCTACATTTACGCCATCATAAAAAATTCAGCCTGGCCCGCTGTCAGGCCTGCATGTCGGCGCTTTTATTTTTGTACCGGCACGTGCTCGGGCAGCCCGATTTTTGGGTTTGGGACCCGACGCACCCTGCGCTGCTGTTTACGCGGAACCAGCTCATGCTCTGATGCCGGTCGCCACGCTAAATAGCTACCGGATACACGCGCTGCTCGTCGAAGTTCATTAATGCTTCGATGATGGATTCCATATCGTCGTGCTTCATCAGCTCCATGCGCAGATGCTTGCCGTTGCGCACGCCTTTGAGGTAGTTGCCATAATGCTTTTTCATCATAATAACGCCATAGCGCTCCCCATGGTGGGCTACCGAGGCGCGAAGCTGATCGGCGCAGATGTTCAGCTTTTCCTGCAGCGTAGGGCCGGGCA
>JBMCPG010000160.1:0-4802 GCA_048626035.1 Cyclonatronaceae bacterium | reverse complement strand
CACCATCGTTTCTATAGGAACGAGCCTGCCGGAACTGGCCACAACGCTGGCGGCCGCGTTCAAAAAACAAACCGATATGGCGCTGGGCAACATTGTGGGCTCAAATATTTTTAACGTTCTTGGCGTGTTGGGCATCACAGCAAGCATTATGCCGCTACAGGCCGGTTCGGTAAACTACCTCGATTTAGGCTACATGCTCGTTCTTTCTTTCCTTATTTGGGGAGTTATGGCATGGAAACAGCAGGTAAACCGTATTTTAGGCGGCCTGCTGCTGCTCAGCTATCTTGGCTATCTTGGTTTTCTGCTTTATGCCTGAATGCTGTTCATTCTCTTTGCTCTTTTATGATGGCTTCCCAAGCTCTTAAATCCTTCACAAACCCCAGCCTTGGCACCGCCCGCCTGTGGCGCATCGAATGGCTCAAAATGAGCCGTTTACGCAGCTTTTGGATCATAAGCGGACTCTATCTGCTGCTCATTCCGCTGCTCTATCAATTTTTGATAAACAGCGTTGTTGAGGTTGGCGGCGAAGAAATTCAAACTTCCACTCTTTTTTCGCTCAGCGGCGGCGCGCTATGGGATTTCATGCTTTTTACGGGCAGCTATGGCGTATATTTATTTGTGCTGCTGCTGCTTAGCTACACCAATCAGGAAAGAGGATGCGGCCTGTGGCGCCAATATATAAGCGACGGGATGCCGCCGGCCGATCTGGTGAGCGGAAAAGCGCTGCTTATCGCCGCCTTAAGCGGGCTTGCGACTCTTATGGTAGTTTTGGGCTGGGCCGCCATCATACTGCTGAGCGAAGCAGGTTCGCCGCCGTCGGCGGTTCGCATGGCCGCAGATGCGGCGGCCTACGGGCTGTATATGGCCGCATTTCTGAGCCTTTCCTTTGCCCTCAACCTTTTTATACAACGCACGGCGCTCAGCTTCTTGCTGATACTGCTCTGGGGGCTGGTGCTCGAAAGCATTCTCCGATGGCTGGCACCCGATATATTTGGGGTACTCTTGCCGGTGCATCAGCTTAACACACTGATTCCCAACCCAATAGCTGCAATGCTTGAAAGCGGCTCGCCGACGAGTGCGCCGGGGCCGGCCGGGCCGCTTGCTCCCCTGCTGAAAGGCATCATCTGGGCCGCCGCCGGCTTGGTGATCAGCTATATAAAAATACAGCGCAGCGATATCGCATAAGCCCGCCTTAAATGCCTGTTTTAACTTTATGCTACAGGTCTGCTTCTGCTGTTGGCAGGCAGGCTGCAATCGTGTGTTTTTTACAATAGTAAGAACAGGCTTAAATTCCTATATTCCGCACACATGCAAAGCGCTTTCAAGCCATTAAAGCATTCAAAGGCTTGTGTTAAGGTTGTAATAAAGATAATATGAAGAGGCTGTAATCAGATTATAATTTTAAAAAAGTCGCTTTGACATTTAAACATAAATAGGCTATAATTTCTGCTTATTGCAACGTCATATCCTCATTAATTAACTAAGAAAAAAACGGAGTTTCCAAATATGATCTTCTCCTTTAGTGTAATCCTCATGCAGGTTTCTGCAGAACTGCAGAATGAGGGCGCATTTAGCCAGTTAGTACGATATTTTAATGAAGGCGGCTTTTTTATGTGGCCGGTTTTAGTTTGTGTAATTTTGGGATTAGCTATTTTTCTGGAACGGCTCGTAACGCTGAATCGCGCTGATATTAACACCCGTCAGTTCATTCTGGATGTTAAAGAAACCCTGCAAAATGATGGCATCACCGCAGCGCAAGACCTGTGTGCAAGCACCCGCGGGCCGGTTGCTTCGGTATTTAATGCCGGTCTGCTCCGCGCCGACGACGGATACGAAGCGGCCGAAAAAGCCATTATTTCCTACGGTTCTATCGAAATGAGCTTTCTTGAGCGTGGCCTGGTCTGGTTGTCTTTGTTTATTGCCCTTGCTCCTATGATCGGGTTTACCGGAACGGTAATTGGTATGGTTGAAGCCTTCGATGCTATCGAAAGCGCCGGAGATATTTCGCCGAGTATTGTAGCCGGTGGTATTAAAACGGCCCTGCTTACCACCCTGGCCGGTCTTATCGGCGCCATTATTCTGCAGGTTGGCTATAACTATTGCGTTTCTAAAATTGACCGCCTCGTTGTTGATATGGAAGAAAGCTCTATCGTATTGGTAGATTCTATCGCCATGTTCGAAAAAGGCGAGTCGTTAACGCCCGATAGTCCCTCTGCCGGTTCTGGCTCCAGCGACGAAAGCTAAACCGGGGCTTTAATTCTGCCTTTTGATGGCCTTTTTAGCCTGCACTATTGGATGAAAGATCGGTATTCCGGGGCGCAAACTGGCGCGCCCCGGCATCTTTCCATTTCGATTCGACGCTCTCAGGCGCTGGTTGCCGAACGCATAGATTTCTGAAGCCGCCTTATTTGGCTCGCCCTGTGTGTGCACAACCCGCTTATGCGCCCCAAAACTAAACTGGCCACATCATCCTTTTCTAACCCAACATGCACGTCAATTATGGAAGCATTCTCTCAGTTCTCCCTCATTTTTACCATGGTATTGCTTGGCATCGGCATTCTTGGTATTCTTGTTTTTGGCACCAAAAACATCATCAACGGTAAGCACAAAATCCAGCAAATTGGCTTTTTCATGGTGCCTGTACTGGTTTTTGGCATCTCTTATCTGATAACCGGCTTTCTGGGTATCGCCGCTATTTACACCCTGCTCATCATGATTGCGCTGATGTTTCTGGGAATGATTGTCTCCGGCTCGCGCAACCTGATTTCCAATTTCTAAAAACTCCCAGGGCTGTTCCGGGCTAAGCATCATTCTTTAAAAGATTCCTTACTTATGTTTAAAAAGAAAAAAGAGCGGTTAGGAGGCGAAATTCCTTCTTCCTCGCTTGCCGATATTGCCTTCCTATTGCTGGTATTTTTTCTGGTGGTTACGACTATTGATGTGGATACGGGCATCGGGCTTGTTCTTCCGCCCCCGCCCGATCCAAATCAGCCGCCGCCGGAAGTCCGCGAGCGAAATATGTTTAAAATCCTGATGAATGAGCGCGGCGGCATTCTCATTAACGATGAGCGGGCTGCCATAACAGACGTGCAGGAACGCGTTTTCCGCCATGTAACGAATAATGGCGAAGACCCCGACCTTTCTGAAAATCCGAGTAAAGCCGTTGTTTCTATCAAAACTGACAGAAACACCGAATACGAAGATTATATAGAAATGCTTGATGAGGTTATTGGCGCGTATCGTAATGTCTGGAGCGAGCAGGCACGCCAACTTGGCTATACCGATTATGCCGCCTACGAGAATGCTGAGGGAGAGCCTAATCCCATACGGCGCGAATTCCCTATGAATATTTCGCTTGCCGAGCCAGACGAGGGGCAATAAGTACCTTTTATCGTATCGGCGGCCGCCGCTTTTTTGTTACTAATATTTCGCTTACTAAGCGTTTAGCATAAATCTTTCTTATGGCACATTTTAAAAAGAAACAGGCAAACACAAGCCAGGAAATCCCAACAACCTCTATGCCGGATATCATCTTTATCCTGCTTATCTTTTTTATGGTTGTAACCGTACTCCGGGAAGTGGAGCTCCTGGTGCGCCAGGATCTTACAAGAGCCGAAAATATCGAGCGCATTGAGGAAAAACGCCTCGTGAGCTACATTTATGTAGGCCCGGAAGTCCTGCCAGGCGGTAATTATGGCGAGACCCGCGTACAGGTAGATGATGCCCTCGTTGCCACGAACGATCTCACGGCTATCCAAAACGTGATGCGGCAGCGTCGTACCGAAGAACCCCGCCTTATCGTATCGCTGCGCGTAGATTACGAATCTGAGATGGGGGTTGTTAGCGATATCAAGCAGGAGTTGCGCTTCGCAGATGCCCTGCGCATTAATTATTCGACCCTGCGCGAGGATGGAGCAGAATCACTTTAAATTTCCAAACGCAGCACGATTATTTATGATTTTCGGGCAGGGCCGCTTCATTTTTTGTGGAGCGGCCCTTTTTTTGGGCGATGTACTTCAACAAAGCCTCGTATTTTGGCGCGACTTTTGCAGCTTTAAATAAAATAACCAGCGTTTTGATACCACATACCAGCTGGCCTTCCCATAGATTAATTATTTAGTTATGAATTTATCTTCCGATCAATCTTCGGAAACATCCACGCACGGAAATAGTAAGGCTTCCGAACCCCTTCACCGAGACCGGAAAACAGTTTTTACCCCTATTCAAAAATTGGGACGGGCTGGCCTTTTAGAAAAAATAGGCGCAAAGTTCGAGCAGCACAGCGCACGTCTGCCTTTTGGCATGGGCGATGATGCCGCAGTCTTGGCAGAAACCGGCGGCCGCCATCCGTTATTGAGCTCCGAAACCTATACCGAAGGCGTGGAATTCGATCTCAGCTATACCCCGCTTAAGCATCTGGGCTATAAAGTAGTAAGCATGGCCGTTTCAGATATTTACGCCATGAACGGCAGTCCCGAAATCCTGCTCATTAATCTTGCGCTCACCAATAAAATATCCGTAGAAATGGTCGATGCCTTCTACGATGGCGTGCGCCTTGGCTGCTCCCGCTACGGCGTAGAACTCGGCGGTGGCGACCTCAGCGCGGCGCAGGCGGCCATGTCGGTTTCCGTTTCGGTTTATGGAACTACGGCCCGGCCGGTGTACCGCTCCGGGGCACAAACCGGCGACGCGCTGTGCGTTACCGGAGATCTCGGGGCGGCCAGCTGTGGCCTGATGATTTTGCTTCGCGAGAAAAAGCATTTCGACTCTTCCGACCAAAAGGTGATGCTGCCCGAACTCGA
>JBMCPG010000159.1:0-4810 GCA_048626035.1 Cyclonatronaceae bacterium | reverse complement strand
GTTGTTTTGACGATAGCGGTAAGAATTCTGATGATTTCAGTGATTTTTTGAATCGCATCATCTACTTCTGCAGAATCAAGCGTTTGGGAGGCTTTAAGCAACCGCAGCCAATATCTCGTTTCCCGCGCTTCTTTCGAAGAAATACTCATTTTAACATGAAACTCTTTTCGCGATACAGAAGCCACAGCTTCCTCCACATTTGCGCCAATGCTGGTGCCGGATTTCAAAAGCTGATTGGCAAAAACATACTCACGTTTATCCCGCAAAAGGCGCGCTAATTGCACAGTAGTAAGCGCAAATTTAAAACTTTTATCAAGAATGATGTTTTGATCGGCATCTTTATACCTCATGATCAAATCAATTTTAAGTAAATAATTATTCTATCCACTTAAAGAATCACCAATCCATGAATCCTTACAAAAAAACTACCTGTGATTTATAAAGCTTGAATCCAAAACATTTAAAATTAATAATTTAAAATTTAAAATTACCTATGCAGTCGCCTGAACACAATCGGGATCACAAACAGGGTCAGTAGCGTGCTGGTGAGCAGGCCGCCGGTGAGGGCGAGGGCGAGGCTTTGGCGGAAGGCGTAGCCGTCGCCGAGGGGGATGAGCATGGGCAGCAGGCCGAGGATGGTGGTTACGGTGGTCATCATCACGGGGCGGAAGCGGTGCCGGCCGGCCAGGCGGATGGCTTCTTCGAGCTTGCTGGTTTGCTCCAGATAGCGCCGCATGAAATCGACTTTCAGGATGGCGTCGTTTACGGCGATGCCGGTCAGGATGAGGATGCCCATGAAGGCCAGCAGGTTGAGGCCCGCGCCGCTGACCCACAGCATGAGCAGCGAGCCGATCCACGCGAAGGGAACCGCAAAGATGATGATGAGCGGATATTTCAGGTTTTCGTACTGTGCGGCCAGGATGATGTAGATGAGCAGCAGGCTGATGAGCAGCAGCCGGCCCATGTCGGCCAGCATGTTTTCTATAGCCACCGCCGAGCCCGAAATGCGCAGCTGAGTGCCGGTGTCCTGCGTGAATTGCCGGGCTTCTTCGCGTATCTCCGCGCCTTCGCGCCACCACTCGCCCAGGCTGTAGCCGGCCGCGTAGGAAAGAACCGGCGTCTGATCGATCCGCTCTAACTGCTGGGATTCGGCCACCCGCTCGATACGGGCAATATCACCCAGCAGGATGGACCGCCCTTCGGATGGAATCCGTATTTCACCCGGCGCAAAGCCCTGCGGCCGCCCGCTGAACAGCCGCAGGGCGATGCTTTCATCCTCCCGCGACCACTCCGTAAGCTGATTCCCGCGCGCCAGCGACTCCATATAATCAATCACCTGACGCTCGCCCAGCCCGAACTGCACCAGCCGCTCCGGGATGAAGCTGATCTGCCAGGTGTCCACCAGCTCGGGATAGACCTTTTCCAGCGATGCGGTGCCCAGGCGCGCGGCAAACTGCGCAGCCGCCTGCTCGCTGCGGTCACGCTCCCGGCCCACTATCTGAATGACCACCGGCGCGCCGCCTGCGCCCAGGAGCGTGGAAAAAATAGTGAATTCGGGCAGGCGCTCGGCCAGCATATCGCTCCGCCGGGTGAAGTAATCGCCGATGACCTCATGCACCTCATCGGCCATCTGTTGCGAGCGAACCGGCACCTCAATATAAAATTTGTTGATGCCTTCATCGGCAATGCGGGCGATGTTGGTCTGATCCGTAAATCCGCCCAGGGTGAGCACGCTTTCCGCCCCGGTTTCGGCCCGCACCTGCCGCGTAAGTTCTGAAGCGGCCAGTCGGCTGGTGTGCAGCGCGGCGTTGCCCGGCAGCCGCACCTGATACCTGACGCGGCGCTCTTCGGTTTCGGGCAGCAGGGTTTTGGGTACGGCCACAAACGCAGCGGCGGCCAGTCCGAATAACAACATGACGCCGGCCGCCACCAGCCACGGATGCCGCATCGCCGTGTTCAGCGCCCTTTCATAGCGCTGCAGCAGGCCGTCAAATCCACGGGTGAAGGCCGTTGAGCCGCCGTTTTCCGTGCGCTTTCCGGTAAATTTGAGCACTAAAACCGGAAGTATAGCCAGCGCTACCAGCAGGGAAGCCAGCAGCGAAATGGAAAGGGTGAAGGCCTGATCCCGGAAAAACGCGCCTTCAAAGCCGCCCAGCAGAAGCAGCGGCAGAAAAACTGAAATCGTGGTGAGCGTGGAAGCCGTTACGGCCAGGGCAATTTCCCGGGTTCCGCGCCGGGCCGCGCTATAGGCCTCGTGCCCCATCACCCGGTACCGCTTGATGTTTTCCAGAACCACAATGGCGTTATCCACCAGCAGCCCGATGCCCAGGGTGAGGCCGCTCAGCGACACAATATTAAGCTGAATGCCGCCCAGATACATCACAAAAAAAGTCAGAAACACGCTTACCGGAATGGCAATGCACACGGTAAAGGGCAGGCGTGGATCGCGCAGGAACAAAAACAGCACCAGAAAAGCCAGGAGTCCGCCGGCCAGCAGGGTTTGCAGCAGATTGGTGATGGTATTGCTGATGAAGGTCGCGCTTTCCTGAAGCACTTCAATCTGTATGCCGGGAAAGCTCGCGCGCAGGCTTTCCAGCTCGGGCAGCATGCGCTCATAGACCGTTACCGTATTGGTGCCGTAATCTTTCTTCACCAGCACCGTGAGCACGGTCTGCCCGTCGAGCTGTGCAAAAGAAACCGGATCCTGCTCGGCCATTTCCACCTCGGCGATATCGCCCAGCCGGATGATGCGCTCCCCGGCCGTACGCCGGATGGGCAGCCTGATGATATCCTCTACCGACCCGATGCGGCTTTCAATATTGATGGAATAGCGGTACCAGCCGTCGCGCACCTCACCCGAAGCCGAAAACAGATTGGCCTCACGAATCGCAGACTGAATTTCGCCGATAGAAAGATCATAGCGATCGGCCCGGGCGGGATCAAAAAAGATATGCACTTCCGGCTGCACGGCCCCGACCATCACCGCCTGCGCAATGCCATCGACCTGCTCAAGCCGGCGGGTAAGCACCTGTTCAGACCAGCGCTTGAGCCGCAGGCGGGCATCGAAGCCGGGTTCGGCCACCTCCGGCAGGGTGATGCTGAGCGTGGCCATCGGCTCATCGGCCGGCGTGGTGTAAATCAGCCGGGAGCGCTCCGCCGTCTGAGGCAGGAAAAAGCGGGACTGCTCCAGCTTTTCGCGGGCGTTCAGAAAGGCCAGATCCATATCCTCGCCCCAGGCGAACTCCAGAGCGATAATACTCTGACCCTGCCGGGCAAAGCTGTGGACGCCCGCCAGCCCTGGCGTGGTGCTCAGCAGGGCCTCCAGCGGCTCATTGATGCGGGATTCAATTTCCCGGGCCGAGGCGCCGCTCCACTCGGTCTGCACCAGCAGATTGGGATTATCGACGTCCGGCAGTAAATCCACGGAAAGATTCTGCAAGGCGATCCATCCAAAGATGAAAGTAGCCAACACAAGCATAAACGCGGTAACGGGACGATCAAGCAGCACTGCGGATAACAGGTATGAGGGTTTAAAATAACTACGCTATGTTACCCTACATGATAACGCAAAGTTTTGTAAAAGCTACGGGGGGATGGGGAATTCGATCAAAAACTACCTGCGTGATATTTTCCGGCTTACCGGATATCCAGTGCATACCGGATGACCGTTGTAAAACCCTCTTCGTCTTCACTTAAACCGTATAAATAGCGGTCCTTGATATCTTTGACCTCCATACGTGCAGGCAGGGTTCCTGATGCCAGTACCTGGCCTTCAGCGTCCAGCTGCAATAAGTGTTGCAGCTCACGATTTGTGTGTGGGGCAGTAAGCCACAAATGATCCCCATCGGAGAGCAGTTGATTATAAACCGGAAACGTATCATGTAGTTGATCGCGGTTTTCATTCATGGATGCTATCGATCTGAGGCTCATTTGTAAACCCTTGTCGTTCGCAGCACGTGCAGCTAAGTTATCAATATCTTCCTGTGGATCAATCCCAAGCTGGTCTCTGTAATACCGCACATAATCATGCTCTTCCAAAGGTATTTGATCAGCAACTTCATCCACCGTAATAAAGCCTGTATTATCAAAGTTTTCAAGGTCGTACACCTGAATCTTCTCATCTCCCGTCCACATGTGAAATAATTCATTATTGAGTATCGCCACATGATTGTTCCGTGCGAAAGGCATTCTGCTATTAATAAAGCCGCCCTCCGTCCGCGTCACATATCGATCCCTGGCGGGAGAAGTAAATATCTTTTTTTTATCATCACGGATCGTGGTATTTACCACATAAAATGATGATCTTAATTCATCTTCAATATTACCATTGGAGGTCATCGGACGGTAAGTGGCAAGTACCTGCTCATCATCAATAAACAAAAAATTAACGACCGACATAAGCGCTGACTCCGTCTCGAGCCGGGGAAATCCTATGGTTTGAATGGTTTCATGATCGGCCGGATCAAATATATTTATTTTGGCATTCGGGCCACCATCAAGGGCATAAATGAGTCCAAAGCGCATACTTGCGTTTTGAAGATACCGGAAGTCTCCGGGGCCGCGCCCTCGCTGGCCAAAAGCATGCAGAAAATCACCATCCTTAGAAAAAACCTTGACTTCAGCACGATTCGGGATGGCCACGATGATCTCCCCCTGCTCACCAGCCGAAACGTCCGATATATAAGCACCGATTAGTTGATCGCTGCCAATGACCAAATCTTCAGACAGATGTATAGATTTATCATCTTGTGGCGCTATTAGTAAAAGGCAAAGTAAAATTAAACAGGACATATAAATAACATTTTTATTC
>JBMCPG010000158.1:0-4833 GCA_048626035.1 Cyclonatronaceae bacterium | reverse complement strand
ATCGGTAGCAACCAACGGTTCGCTCACCAGCGGGTTAACGGTTCAGAAGCTACGTAAACAAATGCGCGAAGAAATTGGTAAGCAACAAGATGATGTAGAAGTTTCCTTCAGCGGCAAGAGTGCAAACGCATAAGAGACGTTCCCGTTCATGTTTTCCCTGTTTGATGCCTTAAAGACCTTCATATTCTACTTTGTGCAGCACCAGCCCCCTGGCCGGCGCGGTGGGGCCGGCGGCCGAGCGTTCAGGTTTTGATAAGAGCTGCTCAAACTCTTTTACGGTGATGCGCCCTTTGCCAAGCTCAACCAGCGTGCCCATAAGCGAGCGCACCAGGGAGCGCAGAAAGCGATTGGCGGAGATATGAAAACAGTACCTGCCGTCGGCATCGGGCGGCATAAATCCGGCCTCAAAAAAAATGCAGCGATGATGCGGCAGCTTCGGATCAAAGGGCGTGAAGCTGCGGCAGTCTAGTTCGCCGCGCAGCTGTTCGGCGGCCTGTTGCATGCGTTCTATGTTCAGAGGCTGCGCCCAGATGGTAGTCGTGTGCCGGTGCAAGGCCTGCGGTATGTGGGAAAAATAATAGCGATAACTGCGCTTCACTGCATCAAAACGCGCATGGAAATCCTCTGAAACGGGCGTTATACGGGCGATAGCGATATCCCGGGGCAGCAGTCCGTTCAGGCTTCGGCACAGGCGGTGCGTATCGAGGGGGGCGGGAGCATCAAAATGTGCATATTGCGCACGGGCATGAACGCCTGCATCGGTACGGCCGGAGCCGGTTATGATGATGTTTTCTTTAAGCGGAATAGCAAGGGCTTGCTGTATGCGCTGCTGTACGCTTACCGCGTTGGGCTGAATTTGCCAGCCGGCGTAGCGGGTGCCATCATAGCTGATATGCAGTAAATATCGCGGCATTTTCCGGGGCCTAAAATTGCACGGAAAGCGTGGCCTGATACCCCTCTCCCCGGCTCAGCCCCGGCGGGCGCATCCCTACATCTACGCCCGAAAGCATTTCCGCTCGATCGCGGGCCTGGATAAACGCGTGAATACCGCTCACTACACGATTCACGACCATAACAGTGATGATGCCTGAAACCTGCTGCCCGGCCCGATCCCGCCGGTCGCGCAGCTGCCGGTATTCTATGCGGTCGTTTTCGGAAGCCCAGTTCCAGCGATTACCGGGAACGTCGTCGATCAGCTGGTTCCAGTTGCGGTTGCGTAGCTGCGCCTCATTATACTCAGCAAGGCTATTGTAGGCTCCGGCCGCAATTTCGACCTGCCGGGAAGCCGCCCGCAAATTAATATTGGCAAATGCTGAAGCGTGGGCATACATATTGCCCTCGAGCAGCTGCTCGTTTGCCTGCAGGTAAATCCAGCTTCCGATTAAAGCAAGTTCGGCCCCCAGATGGTACTGCCCCCGCCGCCAATCAGAAGAGTTTGCATAATACTGCCCCCAGCCCGGAAGCACAAACGAGCGCAGCAAAGCCCGCCCCGGAACCGGCGCGGCGGCGGGTTCTGCCCCGGAAACCTGCTCTGCTGAAAAAGGCTCCGAAGGCATAAAAGAAACCTCATTTTCCTGCAGGTCTTGTGCGCAGAGTGCGGGATGAATGGCTAAGAGGCTGAAAAAGAAAAGCAAAGAAAAACGCGTCATAAGCAAAAAAAAGGATGATATCAGGCCTGAAAAAAGCTTTTTTACCGAAAAATGAAACCTCCCGGAAGGTAGGCTTTTCCCGGGATTTCGTGAAACAAAAGCATCACAAAAAGAAAGCCTCCAAAGCCTTGTTATGGCTTGGGAGGCCTTCATTTCAAACATAAAGTATGGAAAAATGTTTCTCCGGAAGCAAATATGGCAAGGCTCAGGTACGCTCTTTCCTGGAAAGCTTGCGCTGATCGTCCCAACGGCGGATAATAGCGATAGAGAAGCCAAACATAAGCAGGAAGGTGCCGAGCCAGACAACTGAAACCAGCGGTTTTTTCTCGATGGCAATAATGATCCAGTCGTCTTCTACGTGCTCTTCGATACCCACAAGCTGCAAATGCACCTCATCGGTGGCCGTATCAATCGTATGGAAACGCAGATCAAAACCAAATTCCTCGAGTTGGGTAACGGGGTTGTACACCTCGTTGCGCCCGTCGTTAAAAAGGACGGCATAAATAGGAAAATGGGTTTCGGTAAAGCCGCGCTCGGTATCTTCAATCTCTATTTCGGCGCGCACGCCAACCACCGCGTTGTTGGGCAACTCGCTTTCCGCAACGTTTGTGAAGCCGTTAAAGCGCACGTTGTACTGCCCGATTTTACGCTCCGTGCCGGGTTTAAGCCGCATCATATCGTTAATTTCGGTTTCGAGCGACTGCTCATAACCGTTGGTTAAGATATCGGATACCGCCTGGAAAGTAGTGCTATTCTGAATGCGGTTATTTTCGCGCTCTACCAAAGACGAGCCGGAAACGTACACATACATGTCTTTAAGCCAGCCCAGCTTCACTTCCGGGCTAACGGTCCAGCTCATGCTACCGGCGCTGGAATTGGCAATCATAGGATACACAACGGGGTTCAGCGTGAAAGTCTCACCTGTTTCGACATGTTCGAACTCGATATCATATTCTTGCTCGCCCGGGCGGTTATCGTGCTGAATCCGCGCATCTCTGTAGGTTACATAGTACTCATCATTGATAAGCTGGGGACGGTTTTTATCAAGTTTGAGCACATCCATACTTTGATTAACGGGAAAGCCGTCGTCGTCGGTAACCTGTCCGCGTTCTACGGCCATGTTATAATTGACGGTATTTTCGTCGAGCATAGGTGTATCGTAGGCCGCGCCTAAAAACCCGATAAGCATAACGCCAAAGCCCAGGTGCGTAACGGCCCCGCCGATCAGCTTGGGATTTTTGCGAATCATTTTGAAGCCCATCAGCCCGTTTCCGATAATGCCAAACGTAGCGGCGAAAATGTAAATCATATACACAATATTGCCAATGCTGAAAGCAATAATGCTGGCTACCGTTACTACAGATGCCGATATGGTCGGCGTGATGAGCATGCCGGCAAAGCTCTCGGTATCCCGAATTTTATTCCACCACATATATTGGGTGAGGGCGGTCATAATAGCTATAGCAATGGCAAAAGGCAGCGTCCAGTTGTTATAGAACTCGGGCAGCGGCGGCGTTGGGTTTTCGACAAAAAGTTTTCCAATAATAGGTGCGCTGGTGCCTAAAATGATAATTAACGAGGTGATGAGCAGCAGCATGGAGCCGGAAAACATGAAAAACTCTCGCGAAAAAAACGGCGATTCTTTCTGCTGATGCGGGATTTCTTTACGGCGCATAGCATAGAGAATGACCCCGGAGATGGTTACGGCAAACATAAACAGCAAAAGCTGATTGTAAAGCCCTAAATCTACAAAACTGTGTACTGAAGCATCGCCCAGCACGCCAGAGCGCGTCAGGAACGTTTGGTAAACAATGGTTACATAAGCCAGAATTGCAAAAATGATGGAAGCCTTATGCCCGATTTTGCTGCGCTTCTGAATAAGCATGGTATGAATGCCGGCCGTGCCCAGAATCCAGGGAACAAGCGAGGCGTTTTCTACCGGATCCCAGGCCCAGTAGCCGCCGAACGAGAGCGTTTCATACGCCCAGTAACCACCCAGAAAGATAGCCACAAGCAGACATAAATTAGCGCCCAGCACCCATGGAAACGCCGGATGAATCCATTCGTGATATTTGCGTTTCCACAGCGAAGCCAGCGCAAAAGCAAAAGGCACCGCCATCATAGAAAAGCCAATGAAAATAACCGGCGGATGAATGATGATCCACGGGCTTCGCAGCAAATCGTTGAGTCCGCTGCCCTCAACAGGAATATAATCGGGGTTTGACATAAAAACGGGCAAGTCGGAGAACTCCTCGGCGGTAAGCCGAAACGGAGATGCCCCAATATGAATGCCAAACAGGTCGAGCCCTAAAATCATCGAAAGCAGGAACACGTGCGTCATGCTCATAAAAAACAGCACCGGCGCGCGATAGGTATCGCCGGTCCAGCGAATAAGGCCCATGCCTACGATTACTGAAATCAGAATCCAAAGCAGGAAGCTGCCTTCCTGCCCGCTGTAAAAAGCCGCCCATAAATATACGTTGCTCAAATCTGAGCTTGTATAATTATAGACATAAAAATACTGAAACTGATTGGTGAGCAGCAGATATACCAGCAGGCCGGAAGCTAAAAAAAGCAACGCGCCTTTGAAGGCAAAAAGCATGTTTGCGGCCTGTTCGAACCGGGGATTTTCTGGTTTTTGACTGGCCAGAAAGTACAGCACAAAACTGCCGAGAGCCGCCAGAAAGGCGAACAAAATTGATAGAGAGCCAAGTGTTCCAATCATAACAAAATAATAAAGCTAAAGCGCGAAGTTAGTAAAAAAAGGGAAACATGCAGCCGGCTGGAAACCATCAATAATAAAAGCCGGCGGCGCAAACGGCATTAATTGGAGTGCGGTGCCCCGTTCATAGAAGACATTTCCACCTGGAGGTTGGAAGAGTCATTGTATTTAGAAGGGCATTTTACGAGCATATCGTCGCTGTAGAGAATGCCATTTTGCATGGAACCCATAACTACAAGGCTCTCTGCATCCTCAAAATTATTCGGTTTAGGGCGGTTATAGCTCACCCGGCGGACTTCTCCCTGTTCATCTTCCATATAAAACGTAAACACCATGCGCTCTTTGTCGAAGCCATGAGGGCGGTCTTCCAGCCAGGTACCGACCACGTGCACGCGGTTTCCGTAGGCCTCCGCTTCTGAAAAGCCTACGTATGAATTAATACTGTTTCCAAAATTCCACATC
>JBMCPG010000157.1:0-4847 GCA_048626035.1 Cyclonatronaceae bacterium | reverse complement strand
GCATCCGATTGTTTCTGAATATCCACGGTTACGCTGTTGAGGCCGTTAACCTCCACCAGGCTTGTAATTTCTTCGAAGGTATCGGCGGCCAGGCCGACATCCCGCAGGCGGATGGGCACGCCATTTTCCGAAATCCGGATAATGGTATCGTTAACCTGCTCCATGGAGGTATAAATCGACTGTGCCCGCACGCTGTAGCTTTGCCGGGCCGAGACCAGATTCCCAACCGGCACCTGAATATTATTGCTGCGCAAGGCTTGTTCCACCTGTTGCGGACTTACCTGATGAAGCTGCATCAGTTCGGGTTCGAGCGTAACATAAATGGCGCGTTGCAGTCCGCCCTCCGTATCGGCAGAGGCCACGCCGGGCAGGCGCTCCAGCATGGGTTCTATGCTTTGCTCACTCAGCTCTCGGAGCTCGTCCAGCCCGCGATTGGCCGCCGCCACGCTCAGGGTCATGATGGGCCGGCTTTCGGGATCGAACTGGAATATAATAGGCTGTGATGCTTCCTGCGGCAGATCATTGCGAATACGGTCTATGGCCTCGCGGGCATCATTTTCTACACGCTGGGCATCGGTGCCGGGCAGCAGCCGCAATACGATAAAAGCCCCGCCCTTGCGCACCGTGGTGTCGATTTGCTCAATCCCATCGATAGAAGCTACCGCATTTTCCAAAGGCACGGCCAGAATACGCTGAATATCTTCCGGGGCAACATCCCGATAATTCGTGGAAAGCGCCACAATGGGAATATCGAGGCTTGGAAGCAGCGTAATCTTGAGATTACCCAGCGAAAAAAGCCCGAATCCCAGCGTGAGCAGGGTAACCATCATTACGGTTACGGGCCGTTTAAGCAAGCGAAATATGATGCCTTTGGTTTCTTGTATCATAGTGCAGTAGAGAAAAGGATGATGGCGGGCGGGCCGTAACGCTCAGGCCGTGCCGGATTGGGCCAGTGGATCTTCTTTAACAACGGTGTCTGCCCCGGCCCGGCCAGCCCGGCGATTAAATAAATAATACAGACAGGGTACAAAAAACAGCATAAGCACGGTAGAAACGGTAAGTCCGCCGATTACGGTGCGCGCCATCGGGCTCCAGGTTTCGGCCCCTTCGCCCCACTCCAGCGCCAGCGGCACCATACACAAAATAGTGGTGGCAGCGGTCATAATAATGGGCCGCAGGCGCCGGCTTGCCCCGGTTATGATAGCCTGCTCGCGGTCCATTCCACGCGCCTGCAATATTTTGATGTAATCGATCATCACAATACCGTTATTTACGACAATACCAGAAAGCAGAATGAGGCCGATAATAGCCGTTACGCTCACGGGCGTGCCGGTGATGCCCAGCATGAAAATAACCCCGGAGAGCGCCAGCGGAATGGTGAAGATGATGATAAACGGTTCCAGCAAACTTTCGAACTGGGAAGCCATCACCATATAGGCCAGCGTGGCGGCTACCAGGAAGGCGATCATCAAATAAAAAAACGATTCGGCTTGTTCTTCGGCCGTTCCGCCAATTCCGTAGCGATAGCCATCGGGAAATTGTACCTGCGCCAGCGAGTTGTTGACGCGCTCGGTGGCCGTTTGAAGATCGATGCCGGATAAATCGGCCTGGATTTCCGTTACGCGCTCCTGGTTGATGCGCAAAATATTGGAAGGGCCGGTGTAGCGCTCAATGCGCGCCAAATTCGACAGCGGCATCCAGGTGCCGGAATCGCTGCGAATCTGAATGCGCTCCAGATCGCTGGTTGCAGAGCGCTCATCAGCGGCCAGCTGTACACTAACCTCAAACTCCAGCCCCTGATCCACAAAGGTTGTCGCCTCATTGCCGCGCACGGCATCGCTGAGCGCATTGGCTACCTGCGAAGTTGTGAGGCCGTTGCGGCTGATACGCTCCCGGTCCATCACTACGCGGAGCTCGGGGCGGCCTTCGTCGGCCGATGAAGTGGCGGCCACAATGCCGGGAATTTCCAGCATACGCTCGCGCACGCCCTCGGCTAAATCGGCCTTGGTCTGTAAATCAAAGCCATAAATATTGACCACCAGGCCGTCGTCGCCCTCCGGATTCAGCGGGTTTTCGCGCAGTTCACGCAGTTTTACGCCCGGCACGGCACGCAAATCTTCCAGCAACCGGCCTACGATTTCGCTCTGTCCCCGGCGGCGCTCCCGGCTGGAAACCAGCTCTACACGAATGATGCCCCGAAACCCGCCGGGATATTCGGCGCCTTCCACCCCGCGTTTATCGCCATAATCGGAAACGATCAAGCGGGCCTCCGGCACCGTTTCCTGAATAATTTCTTCGGCCTCTTTGAACGATTCTTCCAGCTCAAAAAGATTGACGCCCGCTTCCCGCGTTAATTCTATGATGAAGGCGTTTTCATCTACTTGCGGGAAAAATTCGCCGCCCAGGCGCAAAAGCAACGGGGAGGAGAGCAGCAGGAATAATATTGCGATACCCACAACCAGGCCGCTTCGGGGCAGCAAGCGCCCTATAGTGGCAGCATACCGGTCGGCCAATTCGTTAAATATGGGGTTTCCGGCAATCGTACGGGCTTCTTTGGCCGCTTCTTCTTCGGTCGGTTCGGCTGGCTCTTGTTCCGCCTGAGTGGCTTTTGTGCCCTTTTTACGGCTCATCATCCAGGAGGTAAGCAGCGGAATGAGCGTGAGGGCGACCAGCGTGGAAACCACCAGTGCAAACGAGATGGTGAGCGCCAGATCGCGAAACAGGAACCCGGCAATGCCCGGCACGAATAAAATCGGCAGAAAAACAACCACCGTTGTAAGCGTGGAAACAATAATAGGGCCCGAAACTTCCTGCGCACCAAGTATGGAAGCCCGGCTGCCCTCATACTTGTCTTCCCGGAAACGAAATATATTTTCTAACACAACTACAGCATTATCGACCACCAGCCCGACGGCGAGCGTGAGGCCCGAAAGGGAAATCACGTTTAGCGTTACGCTGCCAAAATCCATGACGCTAAAAGTTGCTACAATGGAAACCGGAATAGAAACGGCCACAATAAGCGCCGTCCTGAAACTGCGCAAAAATACCAGCAGTACGGTCATTACCAGCGCAATAGCAATAAGAGCGGTGATATAAATATTTTGTATAGATTGCTCGATGAATTCGGAGCGGTCGGTAAGCACATCCAGCTTGATGCCGGCAGGCAGTACGCTGCGGATTTCCTCGAGGTTTTCGCGCACATTGGCCGCCGTGGTAACAACATTGACGTCGCTTTGCCGGTACAAATTCACGATGATGCCGTCTTCGCCCTGCACCCGCACGTTGCCGATAGGCTGCTGCACGCCGTCTTCGACCCGGGCCACATCTTCCAGGCGCAGCGGCTCGCCGTTTCGTACGCCAATAATAGCCTGCCGTATTTCATTAATATCCTCAAACTCGCCGATGGTGCGCAGCGAATACACCATGTCTCCTTCGGTTAATTCTCCGGCGGGCACCTGTACGTTTTCCTGGCGCAGCCGCTGCGAAATTTCGGCAATATCCAGGTTGTAAGCGAGCAGCTTGCCGGTATCCATCCAGATATTGATTTGCCGCTCCAGCCCCCCCGAGGTTTCGGCCGAGGCGATGCCGGGAATGCGTTCGAAGCGCTGCTCGAGCTGCTGCGTGGCGAAGGAACGCATCTCTACCGAACTTCGTGAGGTCGAGCTGAGGGCCATCACCATTACCGGCTCCTGGTTCGGATCGTAGGCAAAGATGATGGGCTGATCGGCATCATCGGGAATAGCGCGCCTGGCGAAATCTACCTGTTTGCGCACATCATTCTGCGCCTGATATAAATCCGTGCCCCAGTCGAAGTATAGCTTAATGACCGATGAACCCTGGCTGGAGAGCGAGCGCACCTGCTGCAGCCCGCTCACCCCGCCCACCAACTCCTCAATGGGCCGGCTGATGAGCGTTTCCATATCTTCGGGCGCTACGCCGTCGTAGGTGGTATAAATGGTGATGGTGGGGAAGGAAACATCAGGATACAGGTTCAGATTCAGGCGGGAGAGACCAAAAAGCCCGAAGCCTATCACGATGAGGGTGAGCATCAGAAAAGTGATGGGGCGCTTTACTGCTATGCTGGGAAGTTGTTTCATAGAAGGCGTTGTGGGAAGCGGTGAGAAAAGTCGGCGGGGTAGTTTTTAGTTGCCTGTGTTTTGGTTGCCGTTTGCGGATTGCGGCCCGCCGCTGGTATCGGCTTCTGCTGAGGAATCGGCCTGCTCGAGAGCCTCTTCGCCGCGCCGCTGCTCCCGTTGCCCCGCTATCTGAATGCGGGATTCATCTTCAAGCCCTCCCTGCCCGGTTACGATAAGTTTATCGCCCGGCTGAAGGCCCGAAAGTACCTCAAGGCGGTCGCCCTGCTCAAGGCCCAGCTCAAGCCTTTTGCGCACCGCGATACTGTCGCCCTGTGCTATAAACGCGCTGAAGCCACGCTCTACACGAATGGTGTTGGTTTCCGGATCTAAAATGGTTTCAACTTCTTCCACCAGCGCATTGCGCGGAATTACCAGCGCATCGGGCCGGGTTTGCACGGTGATGGCGGCCTCGGCCAGGCTTCCGGGCAAAATATCGCGCTCAAGCTCGGTGAGGCTCACCACGATTTCCGCCAGGCCGGTTACCGGATCGAGCTCCGGGCTGATACGCGATACGCTTCCTTGCGCCGCCGGCTCGGTATCGCCGGTAAGCCGCAGCGAAACCGGCTGATTAATCCGAATTTTGCGCCGGTCGGCCAGCGGCAGAAACAGCCGGATTTCATAGCCCAGCAAATTCGACAATTCGAAGGCTACCGTACCGGCCGAAGCGACATCGCCCTCGCTTATCTCCCGGCTTGTTACCACGCCGTTAAC
>JBMCPG010000156.1:0-4849 GCA_048626035.1 Cyclonatronaceae bacterium | reverse complement strand
GGAAGCCATCACCCTGTCTGATTATCCCGAGGCAGAAGGCTTCAGATACTGGCAGCGCTGGCATCCGCAGTATCGCGCGGCATGGCGGCAGACTTTTGAAGAACTGCCGGAGTTTCAGCGCCAAAGCATTCGGGAAAGTTTGCAGGACATTGCACGGCAGGAATCCGGCGCGCACCGGCAGCAGGATCTCTTCGAGCGTTGGTATGCCGGCACCGGACGCATGTTTGAGCCGGTCAGCTTCCGGGATGCCCTGGGGGAAGACGGGCCGGAAGAGGAAACGGGCAGCGAAACAACTATCGTAAATCTGAATATAGAGCTAAACCGCGAGGCTTCTGAAATTCAGCTCACCGTAGATCCGCAGCAGCCCCCGGAGCGGGACAGCTTGGACGTTCCGCTTACAATTTACACGCGAGACGGACAGCAGGAGCGTGAAATAACCGTATTCCGCACCGGCGGAGAATTCTCTGTTTCTTATGAAGAGCCGCCGCGCAATGTCGCCGTAAATCCGGATAAATTGCCGGACGGCCTGTCTTATTTTGAGCTGAAACCGCTGGATATGTGGTTGCATCAACTCGAGCGCGATCCGGCCCCTGAGCAGCGGGAGGCGGCCGCACTTATGATGCCGCGCTTTCGAGATGACCCGGACATCCAGCTGGCGATGCAGGATTTTCTGCGTACCGAAGAAGATGCTGAAGTACGCACAGCCATGATCCGTTCGCTCAGCGATATTGTAGATGGCGCAAGCGGCACACAGCAGATTTTTCTGGATATGGCCCGTAATGCGGAAGGCGAGGAGTTGCAGGCCGCCGTAGATGCGCTCTGGCCGTATGAGGGCAACGAAGACGTAAAACAGCAAATTAGCCGGATTGTGCGCCGATCGGAAAATATTGGCGCAGTCGTCTCGGCCATCAGCGTGTATCGGCAAATTGCCACGGAAGAAGAATTTAACACGCTGGCATCCACCATTTTAGTAAGCAGTCGCCCGGCTTTAATCCGTGCCGCCATGCTCGAAGAGTTGCACCGTACCGACAACACGGAATTGGCCGTCGGAACAAGCATGGATGTTGCAGAGGCCACTGATTTCCCTTACGCCCTGCGCAGCCGGGCGCTGGAAACCCTTGCCCGCTTTGAACACTATGAAGAACTGGAAGAGATTATGCCGTCGGTCATTGCTGATGCCGATCCGCGACTGCGTTATCTGGCGCTTCAGCAGCTTTCATTTATCGGGCAAGAAGCGCGGACGGCCTTTCTTGAGCAGCGCCGCGAGCGCGAGCAGGATCCCAGAGTGCGCGAGGCGCTGCCCGAAGAATAAAAACTCCTGTCTGTCCGGCGGAGAATTGAAGGGGATAGCTTTATTCCTGCCCTTCGTTTTCCTCAATTTTGCGGCGCATCTCTTCGGCACGTTCCTGCACTAAATCGAAGATGGGTTCCTGCGGAATAAACATCGGGCGGTAGCCGTCATCGCCAAACTGCATGGGAATAAGAGCCGTATTAATCTGGCCGCCATCAAAATGAATACGTTGCCCGAGGCCTTCAAACAGCGGAAGCGCCCGGATGGCCGCGCCGGCATATTGTGGATTTCCTGCCCGTTTAAGTACGTTTTGCATAAACTGGCCGATATTATAGCCCATATAGCTGAACTCGCGGGTGGCCTGGCCGAAACGCTCTTCATACCGGGAATCGAATGCGCTAAAGGCTTCTACGGCGGCTTCCTCTTCGGTATCCCGGTAAAAGGTTTCGGGATACACCAGCTCGAACCGCCGGGCCGCTGCTTCGCTGAGGTCGGTGCTGCCCAGTTCCTGCGAGCCAATGACCTGAATATTGCTACGCAGGGCACGGAGCTGGGTCATTAGCAGGCTGAAAACAGTTGAAGCCGGCTGGCCGGTAAGCGGCACATAAAGCGCATCGCTGGGTTTGAGGTTTTCTTCAAACTCCTCGGCTTCTTCCTCATCACGAATATTGAGCAGCCCGACATCGGAGGTAAAAAAGCGTGCAAAAGGGCGGACTTCAAACTGCCGGGCCTGCAGGTTTTCGTTGAAGAAATAGGGGATTTCGGCGCCCAGCTCTATTGCGCGGCTGCGGAAAGCAAGCGCATCAACTTCGCCAAGGGATCCGCGCTCCACTAAAATACTGATGCGGCGCTGCCCCAGATACTGCGTTACGATTTCGGCCATACGGCGGCCGCGTACCCCGAAGGTAGGATTGGCATGGAAAACCCAGGCGTTATCTTCCGTGAGGTCTTCGGCATTTGCCAGAGGCGCGATCAAAGGAATTTCGTAGTCTTTGGCCAGGCGGCTGAGTTCTGCTGCTTCACTGCTGAAAAGCGGGCCGAAAAGCAAATCAATCGGTTGGTTATCGAGTAAATCCTGAGTGTAACGCACAAGCGGCGGCGGTACGGCCTCTGCTGCGGAAGCGCTGTCGGCGGCGGCGCTATCCGGGGCGGCACTACCCGCGGTGGTATCGGAGATGGCTTCAGCGGATGGGTTAAAATCTACAAGATGCAGTTGTACACGCCTGTTTTCTTCGCTTTTGTTAAACTCTTCTGCGGCCAGAAGTAGCCCAAAATAGAGTGAACGGCTCACTTCATAGCCGCGCTCATCGCGTTCTTGCTGGGGAAGCACCACGCCTATATGGTAAGTGAAGCCTTCGGGTACGCTTAGCTCTGGTATTTCAGAAGTTTCGCTTGCCTTGTTTTCTTCGCCCGTTTCTTCATTCTGCTGCTCTTCTTCCACGCTTTCCGGCTCTTCCCCTTGCTCATTTTCGAGCAGCCGGCGGAGCTCCCGAAGCCGCTCATCCGGTATTTCAATTTGCCGGGCAAGCGAGTAAAGCGCCCGTGCCTGCTCAGCCGTGTGGGCCCGCATGCCTTCACGCAGCAGCACAAACGCCAGCCCGGACGCCTGCCGGACGCTTTCATTCTCCAAAAGCCCGGTGCGTTGCTCATAGCTCAAAAAGCGGGCATAAGCCATAAGCTGCTCGTCGGCCCGCCGCGCCAGCTCGGGGGCATAGGTATTGTTCTCTTCCAGCTCATACAGATGCAACAGACCTGCTTCATAGTTTCGGCGGGCAAGGGCGGTAAGTGCGAGGGTAAACCGTGCCTCCTGGCTCACGTCTATCAAATCGGCCTCGATTACGTTTTCAAGCACCCGGCTGGCTTCCTGGTAACGCCCAAGCGCATAAAGGCTGTTTCCCTGCAGAAGCCGGGCTTCGGGAAGCTCATCGATCTCTGAAAACGTTTGGGCCGCTTTTTCGTATTCCCCGTTGCGGTACTGCTCGAGAGCATCGCTGAAAATATCTTCGGAAAGCGGGCTGTAGGGCGACTGGGCAACCACCTGCTGGCCCGCGCTTATGCTGAGCAACAGCATTCCGAGTATCAAAAAGCAGCAATAGTTCAAAATCTTGCAAGAGGCGTGTAGTATCATCATAAAAAATATGCAGAAAGCTTATGCCGCCAGAGACGGTCGGGTTAGAGCAGCATCATAAAAATAGTGATGCTAATATAGCCAAAATTTTGAGACGGAGCGCAGGCGGCGCTATTCCCACTCAATAGTCGCCGGTGGTTTTGAGCTAATATCATACACTACGCGATTAATGCCGCTGACTTCATTTATGATGCGGTTCGACATCTCGGAAAGAAATTCGTAGGGCAAATGCGCCCAGTCGGCGGTCATGCCATCTACGCTGGTTACCGCCCGCAGAGCAACCGTAAATTCGTAGGTGCGCTCGTCGCCCATCACGCCAACGCTTTGTACAGGAAGCAGTACGGCCAGCGCCTGCCAGACTTTATCGTACAAACCGAATTCGCGCAATCCCTGGATGAAGATGGCGTCGGCTTCGCGCAGCAGATCCAGCTTGCCGGCCGAAAGCGGGCCCAGCACGCGAATGCCCAGCCCCGGACCGGGAAACGGATGCCGGTCGATGAAGGAATCCGGAATGCCCAGGCTGCGGCCCACCCGGCGGACTTCATCTTTAAACAGCTCGCGCATGGGCTCAAGCAGCTTGAGGTTCATTTTTTCGGGCAGCCCGCCCACGTTATGATGCGATTTGATGGTGGCCGACGGCCCGCCTTTGAAGCTCACGCTTTCAATTACATCCGGATAAAGCGTGCCCTGGGCCAAAAATTTGAAGCCGGCATCGTCGGAGATTTCTTCATCGAAGACATCAATAAACGTATTGCCGATAATTTTGCGCTTTTCTTCGGGATCGCTGAGGCCCTCGAGCCGCTGCATAAACAGCCCGCTGGCATCTACGCCGCGCACCGGCAGGCCAAGCACATCTTTATACAGGCGCAGCACTTCCTCGAACTCGTTTTTGCGCAGCAAGCCGTTATCCACAAATACGCACAGCAGCCGCTCGCCGATGGCTTCATGAATCAGCTTGGCCGTAACGGTAGAATCCACGCCGCCGGAAAGGGCGCAAATCACTTTATCCTTGCCTACCAGCTTTTTGATGTTTTCGGTGGTTTCTTCCACAAAAGAGGCGGGCGTCCAGTCGCCTTCAAGCCCGCAGATGCCGCGGGCAAAGTTGGAGAGCAGCAGCGAACCATACTCACTGTGCACCACTTCGGGATGAAACTGTACGCCATAAAACGGGCGCTTCAGATGGCGCACCGCCGCCACGGGGGCGTTTCGCGTGTGGGCGATAATTTCAAAATTGGCGGGCAGCTCGCAAAGCTTGTCGCCGTGACTCATCCATACCTGAGAGTCCTGCGGGATGTCGGCAAAAAGCTCGGTTTCTTTATCCATAAGCAGCCGTGCGCGGCCAAACTCACGCTTTTCGGATTTTGCCACGCTGCCGGGCTGCTCCTGATGCGCCATAATCTGCAAGCCGTAGCACACGCCCAGCACGGGCA
>JBMCPG010000155.1:0-4869 GCA_048626035.1 Cyclonatronaceae bacterium | reverse complement strand
CGAATACCTGATGGACCTGGAGCATTTCAAAGACCTTCCGGCTGTAGAAAAAAACGGCCGGAGCTGCGCCCTTCAGACCGATGCGTTTGGCAACACCCGGCTGGTAGAAACCGGAAAAACCGGCCTATTCAAAAAACCGGCACAATATGATATCGACGTGGTTTTAGTCGCGTTTCATGGAGCAGAGGGCGAAAACGGCGGCTTTCAGGGCCTGTGCGAAATGCATAATTTGCCCTACACCGGCAGCGGATTGCTGGCCTCGTCGGTAGGCATGGACAAACGCATGGCCAAAATATACGCCAAAAGCGCGGGCGTAGCCGTAACCGATGATGTACTGCTGAGCGAGCCGGACTGGGTGGCCCGGAAAGAGGCGCTTATGGAAAAAATAGCGGCGCTCGGAAAAGCCGTCATCATCAAGCCGGTGCATCTGGGCAGCAGCATAGGCGTGCAGCGGGCGGCATCGCCGGAGGAAATCGAACGCGCTGTCGAAACCGGCTTCCGATACGATACGCAGCTTCTGGCCGAAACGGCCGTGTCCCCGCTGATGGAAATTAATTGCTCGGTACTCGGCAACGCCCAAACCGGAACGGCCCGGGCCAGCGTGTGCGAGCAGCCGCTCGGAGCCGACGAAAGCCTTTCTTTCGAAGATAAATACATGGGCGATGAGGGCAAGGGCATGGCCTCGGCCACGCGCACCATCCCGGCCCCCATTTCTGATGCCCTCACTAAACAAATTCAGCAAACGTCTGTAGAACTGTTCAATAGTATGGATGCGGCCGGCGTAGCCCGCTTCGATTATCTGATGAACCGCGACACCGGCGCGTTTTTCTTTAATGAAATTAACACCATTCCCGGCTCTTTTTCCTACTATTTATGGGAAAAAACGGAACTGAAGTTTCCGGCACTGGTTCAAGAATTGCTCGAAATTGCCAAAGAGCGCCATCAAATCAAAAACGGCCGAATCCGTTCCTACGAGACGAACCTGCTCAGCCAAAAAGCGGTTAAAGGTATTAAAGGCCTCAAAGGAAAAGGCTGATCTTCTGTTTTTCGCATGGCTTTCAGGTTGATGTTTTCCGGGCCTGTCGCTTCATTGTTTTGCATATTCTACTTTTTTCTACTTATGATGTATTCCTATTTGCGCGCGTCGGTACTTTCATCAGCTATTTCTGTCCGCTTGTTCAGCGCCCCGCTCGTGCTTGTGCTTCTTTTGGCGGGCATTTCAGGCGGCTGCGGCTCTTCACCGGAAGTGATTCAGGTTGAGGGCGAGGCCCGCACAGCCGACCGAAGTACGCCATCTGATGCCGATACGTCTGCAGAAAAGGCGCCTTTCCGCCTGCACATCGGCGAGCTCAAACAAGCCTATAGCATTGATCCGCTCTATGCCCTGTATCCGGCTTCGAAACGCATGGTTTCGCTGATTTATGAAGGCCTCACCCGCCTCGATGAAGACGGAAACGTACAGCCCGCCCTGGCCGAATCCTGGGAAGTAAGCGAAGATTCCACCCGCTATACCTTCACGCTTCGGGAAAACGCCTTTTTCCATGATGATCCGGCCTTTACTACCGGGCAGGGGCGGCAGGTGCGGGCTCAGGATGTGCGCTTTGCCTTTACCCGCATGACCGAGCGGAACGTTCCGGAGGAAGCCGCTGAGTTGTTTAAACCCCATATCAAAGGTTTTGAAGCGTTTTCCACACAGCGACGGCACGCCTATTTCGAAAATGAAAAAATCATGGAGCATATTCCCGGCATCACGGCCGTCGATGAAAGAACCATCACGTTTGAGCTGAACGCCCCGGCGCCGGAATTTCCTGAGCTGCTGGCCCGGCCGATGGCCTCGGTGTATCCGGAGGAAGCCTTTGAGCAAAGCGGCGTACAGGGCGAGGCGCGCGCGGTCGGAAGCGGCCCGTTTGTGTTTAGTCAGGTACAGGGAGATACATTAGTTACGCTCGAGCGTAACTTCGATTTTTATGATGAAGCGCGTGTTGCCGCCGGCCTGAACAGCATCCAATTCCGGTTTTTTGAAGAAGAGGCGCGGCTGTTCTCGGCTCTGTCGGCCGGCGACATCCAGCTGCTTCCGCAAGTCGGCCCGCTTACTTCGCAAACCGTACTTATGACCGGCGGGGACTCCGAAAGCCCGCGCCTTGCCCAGGCCTATACCGATCAACTACGGCTTAGCACTCATCAGTTTGCCACCCTTGGGATTTATTTTAAGGAAGATAACAGCCTCGATATTCCATATTCTCAGCTCCCGGCGGTGTACGAAGCCCTCGGCGGGGATAATTTTATGGAGCGTTTGCCGGTTTTTTCCCGACTCATGATGATGGAAGAAGAACCGGCGCAGACGTCGGAAACTCAGCTTAGCGGCGAGCTCAGTATTGGGGCGTATCCGGAAGCACATGCCACATTTGTGGCCGCCCGCCTGGCTATGGATATGAATCAGGCAGAGGGCGCCGAAGACCGGAATATGCGCGTTTATCCACTGCCGCATCCGCATCGCGACGTGCTGCTCTACGTGGCCCCGCAGGCCGGGGCGCGTTCCGTGCCGGGCCTGAGGACCATCGCGCTGGTTAGCATCCCGCAATTCAGCCTTCACCGACTCGATGCCGGCGAAATTCATTTCAACGAACACCCCTGGTGGATATCTTTCAAAGATGCCGTGCGCGAACAAGCCGCCGAAACCCGCTACGACTCAGATACGGCACAGGCGGGCGATTGATGAGCTCAGGCGCGCGCTGCGGCAAAAACGGCAGCAAAGCTATCTTCAAAATGCTGCATTTCTTCGGGCAAACCAATCGTAATGCGCACACAATGCGGCAGCCCGAAGGCCGGGAGCCGTCGTAAAATAACGCCTTTCTTGAGCATTTCTTCGGTGAAGAAAACCGCCTGTGCTTCATCATTGAACACAGCCATCACCGAATTTGATGCCGAGCGCACATACTCCACTCCGTGTTCGTCTAAAAAGCGATATAACCGCTTCCGTCCGGCTTCCACCATATCGAGGGCACGGCGGATAAAATCGGGATCGTTGAGCGCTCCAACGGCCGCCGCTTGTGCAGGCAGGCCGGGCTCAAACGGCAATTTGACCTTCATCAAAGCCGAAATCAGCTCGGGATGCCCCACCCCGTAGCCAATACGGTAGCCGGCCAGCCCGTACGCTTTGGAAAAGCTGTGCAGGGTAATAACGTTGTCGTAGCGATAATCCAGCGAATTCGGACAATCCGGAATGCGCTCTGCAAATTCGTAATAAGCTTCATCCATGATCACCAGCACATCATCAGGCACCCGCTTCATAAAGGCCTCAAACTCCGATTTTGTAATATAGGTGCCGGTAGGATTATTCGGATTGGCGATATACACCAATTTTGTTTCAGCGGTGATGGCCCCGGCGAGCGTGGCTAAATCGAACCTGAAATCCGGCCCCAGCGGAACCTGCCGCAGCTGCGTGCCCCGGCTGTTGATGAGCACCACGAAGCCAATAAACGTTGCTGAAGCGGTAAGCGCGTGTTCCCGGCCCTGCTTCTGCGGATCAAAAAACGTTTTGATGATAAGCGCCATCACACCTTCCGAACCGCTGCCTGCAATGATGTTTTCGCGCTCTACCCCGTTGAGCGCGGCCAGGCGATCACGCAGCTCCAGACAGGCGGGATCGGGATAATTCATGAAATGCTGCTGTGCTTTAATCGCCGCTTCGTTTGCCCTGGGGCTGCAGCCGAGGCGGTTTTCGTTGGAAGCCAGCTTGGAAATACGCGCTGGCCGGTGCGCGGCAATCACCTCTTCGATGGTTTTTCCGGCGATGTAAGGCCGTAGAGCATGAATATGCGGCGGAATCGAGACAGATAATGGCATTAGTTGCGAAATAATGGGCTGAAATTGAAAAAATATTCAAGGAATAATGAAGGTAGCGGCCGGAACTTTAAAACATTTTACTTTTGCAGGCCAAACGCTTGAGATGAAAGAGTTGGAAATATAGTATATTTTTGGCAAAATAGAATAGAAAAGCGCTTCCAAAAACAAGCCTTTAAGATTTGATGTTCTCACTCTTTCAGAGGACTTTAGCAGTAGCAAAGCGAACCGCGCGACCGGTGGCCGGGTTTCATGTGCTGCTAAAACGTCTTTCATCTTCCTAACAAACGCTTATGTCACTTACACAAGAAGAAGTTATTGCTACGATTCCGAGCTACCTGCGGCAGTTTGTGGTCAAGCAGCACTACGATGAATATACCCCCGAAAACCATGCGACCTGGCGGTATATCATGCGGCGAAACGTCAATTTCCTGAAATCCCGGGCGCACGAGGCGTATCTCGACGGCTTGAAAAAAACGGGAATCAGCATCGACAGCATTCCGCACATCGACGAGATGAACGAGCGGCTCAGTCGCATCGGCTGGCGGGCGGTGGTCGTAGATGGCTTTGTGCCCCCGGCGGCCTTCATGGAGTTTTCTGAACATAAGATTCTGGTGATTTCCGCCGAAATGCGGAATCTGGGCAATATTTTATACACCCCCGCGCCCGATATTGTGCACGAAGCGGCCGGACATGCGCCCATCATTGCCGACGAGCTATACGCCGACTACCTGCAACGCTTTGGTCAGTATGGAGCCAAAGCCGTGTTTTCCAAGCTGGATTACGATATTTACGAGGCTATCCGCTACCTTTCTATTATCAAAGAATATCCGAACGCGAGCAAAGAACAAATCAGAAAAGCTGAGCAGGATTTAGAAGAAAAGCAGCGCGCCAACGCTACCGCATCGGAGGCGGCGCTGCTCTCGCGCCTGCACTGGTGGACTGTGGAATTCGGGCTGGTTGGCACGCCCGATGCCTTCAAATTATATGGAGCCGGGCTGCTTTCTTCTGTAGGCGAAAGTAAAG
>JBMCPG010000154.1:0-4879 GCA_048626035.1 Cyclonatronaceae bacterium | reverse complement strand
AAGTTTGGGGTATCCTTGGCCTGAACCACGCCTTTGCCCAGATGGACGCGGCCGAAATGCTGCACGCGCTGCACGACTTCCGGAGACGTCTCGGGCGTTGGAATCAGCTCCAGCAGTTTGAGATAGCGCGGCGGATTAAAGAAATGCGTGCCTAAAAAGCGCTTCCTGAAGCCTTCCGAACAATCCGAGGCAATCTGATGAATAGGCAATCCGCTGGTGTTGGTAGAGATGATGGCATCCGGGCCGACAAGTTGCTCAACCTTCGCCATCAGCTCTTTTTTGGCATCCATCCGCTCAATAATGACCTCAATCACCCAGTCGGCATCCGCAATGCGATGCAGATCATCTTCAAAATTCCCCGTGCTGATGCGGTCTTTAACCGTCTTACCTGCGACTGGTGAGGGCTTCATCTTCAGCATTTTTTTGAAGGAGGCCTGCACGCCGGCATTTTTATCAGGGCTTTTACTTTCAGGCGTAGGCATATCCAGTAAAAGCACCGAAAGGCCGGCATTGGCCAGATGCGCGGCAATCTGAGTGCCCATCACGCCGGCACCAAGCACGGCAGCGCGGCGAAACGGACGGGGAGGAGCAGTATAGGCGGTTGAAGTCATAATCAATTAAGAAAGTAGACGTGAAATGAAAAAAAAGCAGGCAAAAAAACTTCGAATCGGCGGATACAAATCCGGAAACCAACGCCCAGGCAAGCATAAACAAGCATGAAATCAACCTACCATGCCAGTATGCTTTGATTAACAGCGTTAAGAGCTTAACACTGTAAACATAGTAAAGAAAGAAGAGCCTGTCAACACAGCAGGAGAATAAAATGCTCAACAGATCCTGAAGCGCTCTGCCGCGCTTGGGCAGATCGGAGTTGAGGATTTTCCTTAGCGGAGTCTTCAGGCCATTTGGCCCTCGATTTTTTCGGGGCTCCGCTGAGTCTGCGCCTATTCAGCGCCATATTAAAACCATATCAACGCCATATCAACACCATATAAATATGGTGTTGATATGGCGTTGTTTTGTCTCTGATATGGCTTTGATGCGGCGCAAATGCCTGGCATGTTTAACGAGGATTCCAATGCCGAATATCGTACTCGATTTCTTCTTGCTTTTTTACTCCATTTCCGCTTGTCGCCTTGTCTCCTGCTCTATTTTTCCCGGTATTATCGCCCTTCTACGCTCACCCGGTAAACCCGGAGGAATGCATCATTCCGGGCGCCAATGAGCAGATGGCTGCCGTCGGGCTGGGGGAGCAAAGCGAAGGCGCGCGCCGCACCGGGAAGCGGGAAGGCCGGGCCGGGCGCGCTTTTGAGAGCGGTGCCGGGCTGTTGTCCGTTGCTTTCGCTATGGGTTAGACGGGCGGATTCAGCCCGGGGGGCATCATCATCATCATAAAAAAACAGGGCGGGATCGCTGCTGTCGTAGGGCCCCTGCTGGGGTTTGACTTCGAACAGGTTTCCGCCGGTGAGGAGCTCGGCGCGGCCGTTTCCGCTGAGGTCGGCGGCGACCGTAGCGAATACCGGGGCCAGCTGAGCGCGCAGCGGGAGTCGCTCCGGACGCAGTCGCGGGCCGTCTGCGTCGCCTTCGTTCCATAACATCATGCTGCCCAGCTCGCGGGCTTCCAGCAACTGCATGCGGGAGAGTTCTTCTTCGGTAAAGAGTTCGCTTACGCTTTGGCCGCCGTAGCTTTCGTAATCGGGGAAGCGCTCGTCCAGAAAGGGGATTTCGGCGACTAAATCATGGCGCAGCGCTAAGGGATAGTAGGCACCGTCCTCACCGGCTTGTGCAAGTATATGCTCGGTGATGCCGTTCTGCGCCATATCGCCCACCCAGAGCCGGACCGGCGCTTCGTTTTCGGCCTGAAACACGGAGTTGAGGCCGTGATTTCCTAACAGGATGTCCGGGCGGCCGTTTCCGCTCACGTCCCCCACGCTGATGCTGTTCCACCAGCCCGTTAATTCACTCAGACCTAATTCCGCGCTGACATTCTGCCACACTCCATCTTCCTGTTGCTCAAAAACGGCCGGCGCCATCCATTCGCCCACTACGATCAGCTCGGGCTGCCCGTCGCCCTGCAGATCGGCCAGGGCCGCATCGGTAACCATTCCAACGCGCTCCAGCTCCGGCATAAGGGATGAGCTTACATCCCTGAAATTGCCCTGCCCGTCGCCTTCCAGCAGATACGAATCTACCGGCAGGCCGACCGCAAACGGCCGCAGCCGCGTGCCTGCAAATACGTCCTGATGCCCGTTTCCGGTGAAATCGTGGGCTACGACAGCCGAGCCGGATACAAATCCGCGGCGGCTGGGCAGGGTTTGGGTGGTTGCCTGCAGCTTACCATCGCCATCATTGAGATAAAACTGATCGCCCAGCGCACGGGAGGCCGAGCTGTGGCTGTTGCCGCCGTTGACCACATACAGGTCGTCCAGGCCGTTGCCGGTTGCATCAAAAAAGGCACAGGCCGTGTTTTCTGAATTTGCTGATTCTTCAAACAGCTCTTGTTGTACCGCCCGGAACTGCCCCGGCGTTTCCTGCAGAAAAAGCTGGCCGGCCTGTCCGCGCGCCCCGCCGACGAAGACATCATCCAGGCCGTTGCCGGAAATGTCGCCGTGGCACAATGCCGGGCCCTCGGTGGAGCGCATGCTGAACAGCAGCTTGTCCCGGCTGAAGTCGCTGAAATCAAAGCGCTGATGCCGGAAATTAAATCCGGATTCATCGGTGATGTCATCGAAGCGGAGTGCGGGCGTTTCGCTGGTTCGGGCATCGCCGGGCAGGCGCGGGGCCGGCGGTTGAGGGGCTTCAGATGCTGATGCCGCCTCATCTTGGTGAAGGGTGATGCGGGCCGGGACTTCAATATCTTCCATGCGTGTGATGCGCCCGTCGGGCCAGCGCAGCCGCAGCGAGTCGATTTGGGTGATGGCGCCCAGGCCCACATGAAGCCCCGGCTCGACCGAAGACTGAAATCCGCGCTGCAAATAATGTTCCCGGTACCACTGCTTCCCATCGGCCCAAACCTCCAGACTTGCCCCCACGGCCTTCGTATTGGGCGCTTCTCCCTGCAAGTCGAGCTGAAGCCATGCGTGCTCCGGCCGGCGTTCGCCCGCGTGATTCCGATAGAGCAACGGGCTGCCATCGACTTCACTTACGACAAGATCCAGGCTGCCGTCGCCGTCAAAATCGGCCCAGGCTGCGCCGCTGGAGAAGGTCGGCAGCCCGAGGCCCCAGCGCGCGGAAACATCTTCAAAAGAAAGCTGCCCGCGATTGGCGAACATCACATTTCGCACCGGCACGCTGGGGATGCGGCGAATCAGCTCTTCATAATTCACGCCCTCCTCCTGAATGACCGTCCGCATGGTTTCCTGGCCGGAGATCTCCTGCAGATAATCGATGTTGGTGATGTCCTGCAGCAGGCCGTTGGTTACAAAAATATCGTTGAAACCGTTGTTATTGAAATCGGCCAGCAGCACCGCCCAGCTCCAGTCGGTGGCCTGCACCCCGGCCAGCCGCCCGACTTCCCGGTAGCGCCCGCCGCCTTCGTTAAAATGCAGCATATTGCGGGTGAGCTGATGGCCGTAGTCCCATCCCACCTTTTGCTGATAGCGCTCCCAGCCTTCAAACAGCGTTACCGTTTTGACCCGCTTTTCATCGAACGGCAGCATATCGGCCACGTAGATATCCGGCCAGCCGTTGTTGGAGAGGTCGGCGATATCAGAACCCATGGAGGCGGCGCTCATGCTGCGAAAGCGCTCTTCCTCCCCGCCGACTTCAGCAAAAGTGCCATCACCCTGATTCATATAAATATAGTCGCGCTCGAAAAAGTCGTTGGCCGCAAAAATATCGGGTCGGCCGTCGCGGTTCAGATCAGAAATGGCCGCACTGAGGCCAAAGGCGATCACGCTGCTGTAAATGCCGGCTTCTTCGGTTACATCGCGAAAACGCCCGCCCTCATTGCGATACAGGCGGTCGCCGCCCGGGCCGTGCCGCGCATTGCGCATATTCTGGCTGAGGTCGAACTTGCCGCTGTCTTCGGCCTTGTTGTTTCCCACATACATATCGGGGCGGCCGTCGCCGTCATAATCAAAAAAGTAGGCCATGATGGATTTGCCGTCATCATCGAGGCCGTATTCGGCGGCTTGTTCAGAAAATGTGCCGTCGCCATTGTTGATGAACAGCTCGTTGCGGCGGTCGTCGCGGTCGCCGGCGTTGGTTACGTAGATATCCAGCAGGCCGTCGCCGTTGATATCCACGGTGGCGGCGCCGGTTGACCATGCCCGGCTTCCGGCTACGCCGGCGCGTTCGGTGATGTTTTCGAAGCGGAAATCCCCCTGGTTTTCGTAGAGCTGGTTTGGCCCCATGTTGGCCACAAAATAAATATCGGGAAGCCCGTTTCCGCTGAAATCGCCGACGGCAACTCCGCCGCCATCATAATAATTGAGATAGGTAAAAATGTTGAAATCCTGACTGAACTCCAGGGTATTTTCAAAGCTGATGCCGGTGCTGTCGGCCGGAAGCAGCTCAAACAGCGGCGGCCGGGCTGTTTCCTGCTTCTGGCAGGAAGTAAACGGGGCAAGGCTTAATAAAACAAGGATAAAAGACAGGCGTGCAACAGTCGTATCGGGTAGCGGCATAGCGGGAAAGCATCAAAAAAAGTGAGACGCAACGATAAAAAGTAAAAGCCGGAAAGCTGATGTCAGCCGGGTAATATCCGGAGTAAGAGCTCGGAAAACGGCTTTTTCAGGCATCATAAAAGATAGCATAAACGCCGTGAAAAACCGGATAAAAATAAATACCCGCCGCCGGTGGCTTCGTTCGCTTAAAGCCGGCGCATCTCTTCTTCCGATAAACCGCTCATCTCCGCGATTTCCGCCAGCGGCCGCCC
>JBMCPG010000153.1:0-4904 GCA_048626035.1 Cyclonatronaceae bacterium | reverse complement strand
CAGAGTAAGCGGTTCTGGCGCTTTTCAAAGTGTTGTCAAGTTCAAAATGAGCATCCATGTAAAGCGAAATATCATGGAGGTCTTTCCAGTTTTTAATAATGAAGGGATCTTCTGCGGAACCCTCACCAGCGGCAAAAAAGACCGTCTCGCTGCCTGGAGCCGAACTTCGGTCAACATCGCTTGCCACTAAAAAAGGGTATGAAATCGTGCGCATGCCATTATCGTCAGCAGATTTCCTTTTGAAGGTGGCCCAGTCAGTAGATTCGCCCGTAATATTGAATTCGGGCATAGTATCAACAGCCGCAGCTCCCTTCATCTGGCTGGTTTGCAATGGATTACCGCCGCCGGCTGAGCTGCTTTGGCCGGTCGTTTGCTCATCCCAATAAGCGGCTGTAAGCGTAACGGTACTGCTGTTTTCAATACTTCCGATCAATCCTCCTACGCTGCTTTGATCAGTGCTAATCGAGCCGGCGGCATAAACTTCATCGATTTCAACCGTACTGCCATTTGCGGCATCTACCCGGCCTATCAATCCGCCAACATTCGGTGCGGAAGAGCTTATTTCTGCTACCGAATAGGATTTAGTTACTTCCACATCAATAGCACCATCGCCACCTCTTCCCACTATCCCGGCAAGGCCGCCTGCTCCGCTAACCGAAGAATTCATTACAACGCTGCCATCAGAATAGGATTCTTTAATTAAACTGCTTCCGGTGAGCAAGCCCGCCAAACCTCCGGTACGCGCTCCCCCACCTGCATTACTTGTTATTGTTCCGGTAGAATACGATCGGATGATATGCGCATTAGCGCCAAAACCAACGAGCCCGCCAATAGTCCAGCCGGTAACGCTCACATCTCCTGTATTGCTTGTTTCCTCGATAATTACCCGGTCGGTTCTCATCTCTATCCCTGCAATAATACCGCCAGCTTCATTTGCCGTTGAGGTAATATCAGCTGCATTCGATGAATTGTTAATCTTAGCAGAGAGCGGGTTGTTAACAGAGCTGTTCTGATCTACTCGTCCAACCAGACCCGCCGCTTTTCTGTCGCCAATAACCGTACCACTAAGAATATGCACATTCTCTATAGTTGTCGTAACATCCGATGAGGTTGTTTTGATTTGCGCCGTTAGCGCAGCCACTTCATTTCGGCCCCGGATATCCACATTCTCAAATGATATTTCTTCAATTATAGCGCCTTCTATATAAGAAAATAGCCCTACGTTGTCTGTATCCGGGCGATCAATGGTCAGGTTCAGAATCCTGCTGCCATTTATGCTTTTAAGTTCACCTGTAAACGGATTATTGGCGCTCCCGACAGGATCCCAATTCAGGCCTTCAAGATCAATATCATTCATGATCATGTAATTGCCATCCAGATCATTGCGGATATTATCCAAATCCTGTGGCGTCTCTATTGAAGTGTAGCTTACTTGAGCATTGGCGCTATTAACGAGTAAGAAAATCGGAATAATCAGAAAAAACAGAAAGCCGGGTAGCGTCTGTTGATAGCTTTTGTAAATGATCGTATCGGAGAACATAGCAGAATTCACGTTAGGTTTGATGGTCAGGGCTTTTGAAGGAAAAGAAGCGTTTCGTTCTTCTTCTCTTTTTCGCATCTATCGCAAAACCTAAAAAATGTGAATATCTGAAGTGTTCATATTATGGCTTTTTTCGTTCAAAAAATGGCCAAATCTGTCTGAAATATGTATGTTAAGCGTTAAAATGCTTTCTTTCCGGATTGCTAAGGCCGCCGCGCCGCATGGTTTTGTCGTTGTGAAATTTTCCGGTATTCGCTGGGCGTCATGCCGGTTATGCGGTTAAAGGCGCTGTAAAACGTGGTCTTGGAAGTAAACCCACAGTTAATATAAACGGCATCAAGAGACAGGTAGTTCTGATGCTTGTCTTCCAGGATTTTTATAGCTTCCCCAATTCTGTAATCATTGATAAAATGATTGAAAGAGCTGCCGCTGTAATATTTGACCGACGCCGAAATGATTCGGGCCGAAACGCCCATGCGGGTAGATAAATCAGAAAGGCCCAGCCCTTTCTCCAGATATATCTTTTCGGAGTGCATGAGCGCTTGCAGCTGCTCAAAGACGGCTCTTTTAGCCCTTTCCGGCTTACCGGAGCGTAGTTCAGCTTCCTCTTTGGGATACGTTTTCGCGGCGTAGCGCCCGCTTTTTGCAGATTTGATTTCATCGGGGGGCAGGCTGTTGCCGGCCTCCTGAGACGAATACGCCAGAGTCTGTTCGGCCGATGCTGAAGGGGCATGCGTAAGATGATTGAGGACATGCTCATGATCGGCGGTAGTAAGCCGTTTAAGCAATGAAATTTTTGCCCTTGATTGCTGATTGAGCCGATATATCTTTTCAAGCTTTTTTTCCCTGTAGCGGTATCCGAAAAGAAGGCCGGCAGACAGTAACAACATGATGATAAACAGCGCAAAAAAAATAGTAGTACGCGATTTTTGCTGCTCCAGCTCAATGGTCTTCTGTTGCACTTCTGCCAGGTTTTCCTTGAACTCAAGCTGGGTTTTCAGCTCGTTTATCGCCCGGGCGCGCCGGGCCAGATCACGCTCCTCCGTGTAGGCAATATATTCTTTCATGGCACGGTTTACGCCCTCTGCATTTCCTGATTGGGCATACGCATCCACGCGCAGCTCAAAGATATCCAGAGGAAAGCTCAGATATGGATCATCCAGCCCGTCAAATATAGATCTGGCCGAGTCCAGGAAGGTGAGCGCTGCGGCCGGATCATCTTCCCGCAGGGCTATGCGCGCGAGTTGTATGTTCATCATGGCACGCTGCACGGGAATGTCGTGCTCAATTGCTTCGTCCATCGCACCTGATATCAGGGCTTTGGCCTGCTCAAGGTTTTCGTTGCGGTCGGTGTAATCTATGGCAAGATTCAGAACCGACTGAATTTTATTCCGGTGATATCCGAACTCCTCAAAAATCAGAATGGCTTCCTGCGTAGTATTTATCGAACGCTCGTACTGCCCGAGCGCGCTGTGTATAATGCCCCGATTTTGCAAGATTAAGCCGTGTAGCGGAGAATCCGGCTGATTGCGAATAAGCTTTTCCGCCTCATCAAGCGCCTGCATGGCGGCCTCATAATCATCAATGGCATAATAAACCAGGCTGATATTATTATACACATCGGCAATATCAGCCGGCCCCCCGGTCTGTTTTTCCAACGCAAGGGCTTCAAGGTAATACTGCAGCGCATCATCGTGCTGGCGAAGTAAATCATGACTCACGCCCAGATTATTCAGAACCCGGCTTCTGAAGGCTTTATTTACCGTGCTGTATGAGGTATCAAGCGCCTTTTCGTAGTTATCGACGGCAATATTGTAGTAATCCTTAAAATAATAGCCCGTTCCCAAAACGTAGAAAGCCCGCGCGGCAAGCGAGTCGTTCGGCAATGCTGAAAGCTCCGGGAGGACAGACTCAACGCTTACTATAGCGCTGTCAGGATGCTCAGACAGCAAGTTTTCGGCCTGCAAAACCCTGTCGGCCAGGGTGTCCCGGCTGGCCTGCGGTCCCGCATCGCCTTCGTTAGCTTCATTTAAATAGGCAAATGCCGGGATGATGAAAAATAAACAGACTGTGATCAGGCAAAAGCCTGATTTGCTAAAAATGCTCCAAAACATAAAAATGGTTACAAGGTGCTTTAGCGACCGTTTTTGGGAATCATGCGTGTATCGGGCCGGGAAAGAATGCAATAAGATGTCGGTACAGTAGCCTTCTCTGTGCTTCGGCATGAAGGAAGGCTATTATCATGTAAACTAATAAAAAACCTGACTAAAATTAAACAATTTTAACTTAGTGATGAGCCGGGGTCTATATGCGTAGATAAATAAACCGCCAAATACGGCGGATATACCCCATATGCAAGCTCAGCCAGACGCGAAGGCTTTGCGTTTCCGTCGCGGTTCTTCGGCTACGTATCGGAAAACACGCCACCGTTATCAATACGATTATTTACGAGCCACCGGGCACCGGAAAAACCTGCATATCAACATCAAAGCATGTCAGCTTCCGGTTATAAATCGTGTGCTTTTTTCCAATCTTCCGGGAGTCAAAGCTATACCATTGTGCGAGCTTTTTGCCCCAACGGCGGCAAGGCTTAAGGAACGAATTATGGAAATAAGCGGCGTAAGGTAAAAGGCACCCCCGCCGGGCTTGCAGGGGTAAGGCGACTCGTCGGGGCGGCCTGTGCGTGTCGGAGCGCTGTTTTTATAAAGCGAAAATTAAGTATATTATTTATGTGAGTTAACGAAATTGCACCTGTATTAAAATTATCATTCTAAATGGCAGACATCATCATCGTTGCGCTAACGCGGGCCGATCAGCCTGTTGGCTCGGTTCCGCTTGAGCTGGCTTTTGAACTGGCCAAAGAACAGCGTGTATTTTATATCGAGCATCCTTTCTCGCTCAAAGATGTGCTTAAAGAAATAAATAAACCCCATATTAAGCGGCGCAGAGCGGCTTTATTCCGGCGGCAGGAAACCGTACGCAAGCTGCCGGAGGCTTCTGAAGAGCTTTATGTGTTTACCCCGCCCGTAACGCTTCCTATCAACAAGCTCCCGCCGGGCAATTTCTATAAAATGCTTTCTAAAGGGAATAATGAGCTTATAAAGCATCATATTAAGCAAATTATTAAGGCCTACGATATTCAGGAATGGGTTTATATCAACAGTTTTGATCCTTTTTATGGGCGGGAGCTGCCTGCGGAGCATCCTCCTTTACTCAATATTTATCACTGCTGGGATGATATCGCCGAAGTGCCCTACACGGCGCGTCATGGCGTGCGCCTGGAGCAGGAGATGATGCGCCGCGCAGACTTCACCCTGGCTTCCTCAACACAACTGCTGCGCTATTGCACGCAGTTCAACCCGAA
>JBMCPG010000152.1:0-4905 GCA_048626035.1 Cyclonatronaceae bacterium | reverse complement strand
CACCTGAAGTTCCTAAGAACATTCCCGAGGAGTTTTTAGGCGGCGAAGCGCCGGCACCCGAAAACGCCTTCACCGAATGGATCAGCATCGAAGAAGCTGTGGCGCAGGCCAGCCAGGAAAACAAAAAAATCCTGGTAGATGTCTATACCGACTGGTGCGGTTACTGTAAAAAAATGAAGCGCGAAACCTATACCGAAAACCGTGTTCAATCTGCTATAGGCGAAAATTTTTACGCCGTGAAAATAAATGCTGAGTCTCCCGAAATGATCAACTACGGCGGTGAGCAGCTCAGCATGCAGGAATTTGCCATGAATCTGGGCGTTACCAGCTTCCCAACCACCATTTTCCTCACACCCGACGGCGAACCCCTGGGCTTTCAGCCTGGTTTTATTGATTCAGAGACGTTCGAGCGGCTGTTGGTGTATGTCGGCGACGATGTATATGAGCAAGATGTTCCCTTCGATGAATTTACGCTGGACTAAAGCCAAGGAGCCTATCACATGTCTGTTATATCAGAAGAACGTATCGTCCCGAAACGCCTCGGGCTTGTAATAGCGCTGCTGGCCTTATTGGGGCTTTTTGCGCATTCCCCGGCGGCAGCACAAATGACCACCAGCGCCGAAAAGCTGGATATCGCCACCGCCGTCGATGTAACCCGGATTGAGCAGGGCAGTGAATTCCGCGCCGTTGTGGAGCTGAATCTGGAAGATCCCTGGCACGTCAATTCAAATACACCCACGCTCGACTGGCTGATTCCCACAACCCTCGATATGGAGCGCTCGGATCATTTTATCCTGAGCGAAACCCGCTACCCGGAGGCCAAAACCATGACCTTCGGCTTTGCTGATGAGCCGCTGGATGTGTATGAAGGCACCACCCCTATTTACCTCAGCCTTCGTGCATCTGGTAACACGCCGGTCGGCGAGCATATCATAGAGGCCAAACTTACCGTTCAGGCCTGCGACGATGCCCAATGCCTGGCGCCTTCCACCACTACCGTACGCATTCCCGTAGAAGTTGTGGAAGCCGGGAGCGGCGCTGAAGCAGCTAACGAAGATCGTTTTGAAGCCTTTGCCGACGGCCTCAGCGGCGGCGCGGGCGGCGGCACCAATACCGGCGAAATTGCCGCCCTGTTCGATGATCACTGGGCGTTTGCCTTCATTGGTATTTTCCTCATTGGCCTGGCGCTGAACCTCACGCCATGCGTCTATCCCATGATTTCGGTAACCGTTTCACTTTTTGGCGGGCAGCAGGGCGGTAGCTCCGGCAAAGTATTCGGCCGCGCGGTCATATATGTGCTGGGCATTGCCACCATGTATTCGGTGCTGGGCGTAATTGCTGCGCTCAGCGGCGGCCTTTTCGGGAGCTGGCTGCAAAGTCCCTACATGCTGGGCTTTATCGGCCTGCTGATGTTCGGCCTGGCGCTGAGCATGTTCGGCCTCTACGAAATTCAGATGCCCTACTGGCTCACCAGTAAGCTCGGGGCCGGCGGAAGCAGCACCGGGCTGGTGGGCTTGTTCATTTCCGGCCTGGTAGTTGGCATTTTTGCCGCGCCCTGCGTCGGGCCGCCCATCATCGCGCTGCTGGCCTATGTAGGCACCGTGGGCGATCCGTTGTTTGGCTTTTACGTCTTTTTTGTGCTTTCCCTCGGCCTCGGCCTGCCCTACCTCATATTGGGCACGTTTTCCGGACTGATGCAGAAATTGCCCAAATCCGGAACCTGGATGGTCTGGGTCAAGAAAGTATTCGGCATCGTGCTCATTGGCGTAGGCGGTTTTTACCTCGGCCTGGCGCTCTTCCCGCAATATGTGGAATGGGTGATTGTGCTCACCCTGCTCATAGGCGGCATCTATCTCGGCTTCCTCGAGCAAAGCGGTAAAGGCAAAACCGGCTTCATGATGACCAAATACGCCACCGGCATCGTGGCCATCATCTTTTCGGTTGTGTTCTACATGAATCTGCAAAAAGAAGGCCTGAGCTGGGAGCCCTACAGCGAAGAAAAGCTCGAAACCGCCGTTGCAGAAAATCGCCCGGTGATGATCGACTTCTACGCCGACTGGTGCATTCCATGCCTCGAACTGGAACGCATGACCTTCACCGACGGGCAGGTAATGGAGGCGGCCGACGATATGATGCGCCTGAAGGTGGATTTAACCAACTTCGATTCGCCGGAATCTGAGGCGCTGCGCCAGGAATTTAACATTGCCGGTGTGCCCACAATTGTGTTCATCAACGCCGAAGGACAGGAAGTGAGCGAAGCCCGCGTCATTGGCTTCCTGAAACCTGAAGCGTTTTTGCAGCGCATCGATATGGCGGATCCCGGACAACTCACCTCCACGGAATAAAAGCCGGCGCAAAACAGTTTTATAAAAGGATGATGTGGAGCCATCGCGCCCGCATCATCCTTTTTTTATAAAAAATAGAGTCCAAACGAACCGCATCAGGAACGTTTTTTACCGGGGCCGGTCGGTCCGGAACGGGGCTGCCGGGAGTCCTTCGGCATTGTAAAGATTCGCTGATTCAGGGTTATCAGCCCAGGCGTAGCGCACGTGCCTGGGTTCCGGCACCTGCGGACTCCAGACGACCAGCTCGTTGTCTTCGATCGTGGCTTCGGCCCAGACAAAGTCGCCATCAACGCCGGCAATCGCCACATGTGCGGGCGGCCCGCCATCGGATGTGATTAATCCGCTTCCCGTATTCGAAAATGAGATCATGATGCGGTCGTTTTCTATCCGCATGGCTTCATAAAGCGGGCCGGAATGCACCAGGTCTTCACCATAAGCCACATGCCGGGCGCTCAGTGCCAGCCGCTCGCCTACATCTTTTTTATTCAGCGGATGAATGTCGTTCCATTCGCCAATATCAATAGTTACAGCCATGCCGGTTTGGGGCAGCCTGAGTGCGGCCTCCTGCGATGCTCTGAGCTGCGCCCAGTTGCTCTCCTGCGGCTGTCCGGCGGGTTTCATAAAATTAGCCAGCTGCACGAAAAGAAACGGAAGCTCTTCCTGCGCAAAGCCCTCGCGCCAGTCCTGAATCATGGCTGGAAACAGCGATGCATACTCAGCCGGCCGCCCGGTGTTCGATTCGCCCTGATACCAGATCACGCCCCGCGCTCCGTAAAACTGAATGGGCGCAATCATAGCATTATAAAGGCCGAGGGGCTTCCAGCGGATAAAGGTTTGGGGTTCCAGCGGCGGCATTTCGGCCGTAATGCGATACTCCCAGCGCCCGCGCAAATCCAGCGTATCGGTTTCGCTCGTCAGCTCATAGGGTTTATCGTAAAAAAAACCGCCCCGGCCGGCCGGATTTATCACTTTCACGGTGATGGTATTTTCGCCCTCATCCAATACCCCGGCCGGAACCTCGTACCAGCGCGGCGGATACTGATAAGTCGTATTTCCCACAAACTGCCCGTTAATGAAGGTCGAATCGGCATCTACAATACGCCCCAGCTCCAGCTTCATCGGCTTGCCCGCCATCGATTCCGGCAGATCAATTGTTCTGCGGAACCAGGCAATGCCGTTTACTTCGCCGGTTTCGGGCTGATCGGCCCAGTAGCCGGGCACCTGCATGTGATGCCAGGTATGGCCGGCTTCCGGCCCGTTGTCCTGCCGCTCTGCCTCTGCATACCAGGAAGCCGCTCTGGCCTGATCGGCCGCTTCAATTTTGGTGATCAAATCATCATTCTTAAACCGCTGTGCTTCCGCATAATGGGCTGGAAAAGACTCCAGGGCAGATTCGCTCATCCAGGCTTCGGCCGGAGAGCCGCCCAGGCTCGCGTTGATGATACCGATGGCAACGCCTTCATGCTGGTGCAAATGACGCGAAAAAAAGTGAGCCACGGCCGATAGCTCGGGCAGGTTTTGGGTCGTCGCCGCCCGCCAGCGACCGCCCGGCAAATCCTCGTTTGCCATATCAAAATCGTAGCGTTTGGGTACTTCAAAATGCCGGATATCCGGGAAATGATCCTCGGCCAGTTCCTGGCGGTAAAGCGGCTGCACGCGCCGCATCGGCAGTTCCATATTCGACTGTCCGGAAGCAATCCACACATCGCCCAGCATGATGTTCTCTACCCGGTAATAGCCGTCGTGTTCGTCTGTAAACTCCATCATAAACGGCCCGCCGGCAGACATGGGAGGCAGGGCGATTTTCCAGCGGCCGTGCTGATCTGCCCGCCCGGTGTAGGTCTGCTCCCTGAATTGTAGCAAAACATCGGTCTCCGGCGTGGCCTCGCCGCGCAGCTCAAGGGGCTGATTCCGCTGCAGCACCATGCCGTCGCTGATGAGGCGATAGGGCCGCAGCTGCGAAACGGAGCTATCAGAGCCCGCGGATCCCGTAGCGCACGAACCCAGCAGAAGCGCTGTCAACACCCAAAATAATGATTTAAGAAGAGGGTTGATGTAAACAGGGCCGGAGCAAAGGCGAACGGATAATTGCATTGTAATTATTTTTGGATGAAGGAATAGCGGCAAATAGACAAGTGGCCTTGTGCCAGGCTGATAGAACAAAATCCGGCAGGCGGCAAGAGCTGTGGCAGCCGAAAACTAAAGTACCGGCCCGGCCGTATCATATTCGTATCTTTGAAAGCCCTTCTTTGCCCCAAACGGGAGCAACCGGAGCCGGTGCCAAGTCTTCTGGCGAACCAAAGCTTTGCTTTTTACCGCACTTATTTGTTCATATATTAGGCAATATTTGTTTAATAGTGAAGCCCTGATAAAAATGAGCGGAGTAAAGCGGGCATATTATCAGTCAAGCAATTTTTTAAGGCTTTCGGCTTTATGATTATACCAGCCTGAAGACCTGAGGCTGTGCATACCACGCGCCGAATAAAGATCAACGATTTACGACAGCATTTACAAGATGAAAGTAACCCTGAAAGACATCGCGGCCGCTACAGGCTTTTCT
>JBMCPG010000151.1:0-4916 GCA_048626035.1 Cyclonatronaceae bacterium | reverse complement strand
AAAGCGAGCTTTCAAATTCCATATCCAGGGCCTGCCCGTCGCAAACAATGCGCGTAGCTTCGGAAAACACGCCATGCAGCCGCGCAAAAAGGGCGGCATCGGTATAGCGCTCAAGCTGCTGATAGGCCAGGTTGAACATCACATCACCGCTTAAAATAGCCGTAGATTCGTCCCAGCGGGTATGCACGGCCGGTTGCCCGCGGCGGGAGGTGGCCCCGTCCATGATGTCATCATGAATGAGGGTGAAGTTATGGAGCAGCTCAACGGCTATGGCCGCCGGGAGGGCTTCGCTGTGGCGGCCGCTGCCCAGCCCGCAGCCAATAAGCACAAGCCGCGGCCGGATGCGTTTTCCGCCCAGTTGCAGCGTATATTTCACAGGATCGTACAAACTTTTGGGGCGCGAGGGCATTTCAAGAGCGGCAATCGCTTTATTAATATCCCGGCCGAGCAGGTCTTCCGACGGTTTTGGCACGTACTTTTGATTTACAACTACAGGGTGACAGATAGCAGCTCGCAAGGAGCTTTTATGAGAAATATAAGAATTCAAAAATAGGAAATTATCAGGAAACTACAGCCCTCAGATGTTGGCGGCCGAGGGAGGCCGGTGTGCGCGCGCCGAGGAGTAAAAGCAGGCTGCGAAATTCGTTTGTGATGTGTTCGTACCAGGCCTCAAGCCCGTCGTCTCCTCCGGCATCTATCGCTTTGATTACCGGCTGCGCGGCCGCGGTAAAATCTGCGCCCAAACACAAAGCTTTGCCTATATCCAGGCTGCTTCTGATGCCGCCTGAAGCCATGAGCGGTATTTCGGGGTGCTGCGCCCGTATGTTCACGATGCATTCTGCGGTAGGAATGCCCCAATCGTCGAAAATACTCTGGCGCGCGCCCCGTGCATTTTCGACTTTGGCCCAGCTTGTGCCGCCCGCACCGGCTACATCGATGAGTGCTACCCCGTTGTTGATGAGTTTTTGAGCTACCGTAGCCGAAATTCCGGCTCCTGTTTCTTTTACTATTACGGGCACGCTGGCCCAGGCCGCCAGCTCAGAAATGCCGGCCAGTACGCCGGTAAAATCGCGGTCGCCCTCCGGCTGCATCAGCTCCTGCAGGGGATTAAGATGCACGATGATGGCATCGGCGGCGATACTCTCGACCAGGCGGTTACGGTCAGCAGGGCTGAGGCCGCCGGCTACCTGCGTGCCGCCGATATTGGCGGCAATAAAAGCCGTTGGCGCCAGCTTCCGCACAATTTCGAATGAGGGGGTTTCTTCGGGATGCTCCAGCATCACCCGCTGACTCCCAACGCCAAAGGGCAGCCGGTGCCGCTCACAAAAGGCGGCGATAATGCTGTTCACCGCCCCGCCGCCGGCGTAGCCGCCCGTCATGGAGGAAAGAAAAAGTGGAAAAGAAAATCTGCGGCCTAACAGGCTGGTTTCGGTACTTATATCAGCCAAGGAGCATTCGGGCAGAGCATTATGGACGAAGTCGAAGCGCCCGAAGCCGCTGCTTTTTTCATATAAAATGCGCTGCTCATTTTCTACACATAGCCGTACATGGTCTTTCTTGCGTTCCTGAATCGACATCTGATTAAATAAATTGTGGGAACTTTAGGGATGCGCTTTACGGAAATAAAAAGCGCGTTCGACCATGTCTGGCAAACGCGCGTTATTTGAACATCATACTGCAGGGATTCCGCTGGAAAATGGTTTTGGGCCCGGCAAGAGATTACGATTCTGCCCCGGCGGGTTTTGCTTTCGCTGCTTTTTTCTTGCGATAGACCGGCACAAAAGAACAGGCTTCGCCGTACATGAGGCGCTCGGCATAAGGAAGCAGTTCCTGAGTGGCAATGGCATAAATGGAGGGATGCATAGCTTCGTCGCTGCAGCCTTTGAGCAAGACCCGTTTCCCGTCGAAAGCGCTCCAGTCGAACTCCCGGGTGTGCTGCTGCATACGTTGGAGAGCTACTTCTTCGGGCGTGCCAAATACCACGCGTTCGGCATATTCCCGGGCGTGGGCGCAAACCAGCATATAGGCCCAATGCGCAATAATGGCATCGGTAGAGCAATACACGGCAATGATTTTGCCTTCATAGGCTTGCCAGTCGTGTTCTTCAAGAGCCGCGCGAAAGTCTTTTTCTTTAAGGATAAACTCCATATAAAGGTAATCCTTGAGATCGAAAGGCACGATTTCGCGGCGCTCACGAAATTGTTCTAAATCAATAGTATTGAGCTTAGATTTGGCGACTTTATTTTCAATCATAAAAAAACGGTGTTAATAAAATGTTCTGAGGGCCGGTTGTCATTATTTTTCCGGTATTTCAGACGGCAAAAGATTCGCCGCAGGAGCACGTCCGGCTGGCGTTGGGATTTTTGAAATGAAACCCCTCACCATTTAGCCCGTCGGTATAGTCGAGCTCGGTGCCTGCGAGATATAAAAAACTGCGCATATCTACAACAACGGTGATGCCCCGGTCTTCAAAAACCTGGTCTTTTTTCTCTTTATTTGCCCCGTTTTCGTCGAAGTCCAGCGTATAGCTGAGCCCCGAGCAACCACCGCCGGCTACGCCAACCCGCAGCACGCAATCATCACTGCGGTTTTCATTTTCGCGTATTTCGGCAATGCGAGCCGCTGCCCGATCGCTGATTTTGATAGCCATAGACCTATAGATTGAAGTGTTGAACGTGGTGCTTTTAAAAACAAGCCAGCGGGTTTAACCCGCCGGCTTCCGGGAATACTTCAGACAGACTGAATTTCGATTTCAGGATGCATGCGTTTTACCATGCTTTCAATAGCATAGAGCGTACCGGATGTAGCCGTAGGGCAGGTTCCGCACGCGCCCTGGTAATGCACACGAAGAATGTTGTCTTCCAGGCCCATCACCTTGAGGCCGCCGCCGTCGGCCAGCAGATACGGGCGTACCTGCTCGTCCAGCATTTCATTGATTTGGGTAAGGCGTGGATCGTTCTGCGCTTCTTTACTGGCATGTACTTCATCATCATCGGTTTCCAGAACGCCAATAGCTTCGGCCTCCCGGATGGGCGGGGCCAGCAGGCGCAGCAGCTCGTTCCAGTCCATAGAGCCATCTTGTGTTACGGTTACATAACGATCTACGTAATATACGTTTACGACCGGACCAGCTTCAAAAAGCTGCGTGGCAAAGGGATCTTTTTCTGCCTGTTCAGCAGATTCGTAGGAGCGGGTTACGCCTTGTGAAATAGGATCTTTGAGTACAAAGCGAATCGCGTTGGGATTCGGGGTGCGTTCGATTTCTGAAATTTTTGGCATAAGAAATACCTCAAGCTAATATTAAAAAATGACCTGTTTTAAATATGCAACGTTTACAAACAGGTATTGTATTGTATGAAATGATATATGGAATTGAAAGCCTGTTGCAAAGCTTAAACACAGGCCAATAAATGATTATTCGTTTGTGGTTTCCGTGCTGATTGCGCTTTTGTTTTTCAAGGCGGCATCGAGCGTGTGCCAGGCCAGCGTAGCACATTTTACGCGTGCCGGCAAATCGCGTACGCCCGAAAAGGCCTTCAAGCGGCGCAGTATCGGATCTTCATCCGGCTCAATTTTGCCGGTAGCCATATCATGAAATCCATGGAAAAGCGCGTCGATTTCATCAACTGTTTTTCCTTTTACGATGGTTGTCATGATGGAGGCCGAGGCTTTTGAAATAGCGCAGCCTTCCCCAACGAAACTCACATCCTGCACAACGTCTTCATCATCAACATGCAAATATACGTCCAGCTTATCGCCGCACAGAGGGTTATGGCCTTTTGCAAAGTGTGATGGGTTTTCCAGCACGCGGTAGTTCCGGGGGCGTTTATTATGATCAAGAATGACTTCCTGATACAGATTTTGAGAGCGTTTATTGAGTAACATCGAACAGCTCCGTAACTTTTTTGAGTGCGTTTATGAGTTGGTCAATATCCTCATACGTATTGTAAAAAGCCATAGAAGCGCGGGTAGTGGCCGGCACGTTGTAGCGTGTCATTACCGGTTCTGCGCAGTGATGCCCGGTACGCACCGCTACGCCTTCATCGTCTAAAAGCGTGCCAATATCGTGCGGATGCACGCCTTCTATAACAAAAGAATTAAGGGATACTTTGCTTTCTGCGGTTCCTATAATGCGCAGACCGGGAACCTCAGCCATGCGTTTGGTAGCGTAGCGAAGCAGGGCGGTTTCGTGCTTCAGCAGTGCTTCGCGGTCGAGTCCGCTCAGGTAGTCGGCGGCGGCGCCAAGTCCTACGGCTTGTGCAATGGGCGGGGTGCCCGCCTCAAATTTGTAGGGCAGTTCGTTCCACGTAATTTTTTCGAACGAAACCGATAGAATCATGTCGCCTCCGCCTTTGAAGGGCGGCATTTCTTCGAGCAGCGCCTGCCGGCCATATAAAATACCGATGCCGGTGGGCCCGTGCATTTTGTGTCCGGAAAAGGCGTAAAAGTCAGCGCCGAGCTCTTGTACATTCACCGGGCCGTGCCCGACAGCCTGGGCGCCATCAATAACGCTCACGGCTTCATGGGCGCGGCACAGATTCGTAATTTTTTTGATCGGGTTGATGGTTCCCAGCGCGTTGGAAACGTGATTTACGCAAACGAGCTTTACATCATCGTGAGCTTCAAGCAGCTCTTCAAAAGCGGCCATATCGAGGCGGCCATCATCCAGAATAGGAATGACTATAATTTCGGCGCCGGTTTTTTGGGCCAGCATGTACCAGGGCACAATGTTAGCATGATGCTCCATGTTGGAGATCAGGATTTTGTCGCCGGCGGTGATGTTTCCCCCCCCGTAGCTGTGGGCAATCAGGTTGATGGCATCGGTAGTGCCGCTGGTGTAAATAATTTCTTTGGTGCTTGCTGCGCCAATAAATGCGCGCATTTTTTCCCGGGCACCTTCATATAAATCCGTCGCT
>JBMCPG010000150.1:0-4930 GCA_048626035.1 Cyclonatronaceae bacterium | reverse complement strand
CGCTTCCGGGCCGGGCATCTTCCAACTGCAAGGCCTGCAAACTGATGCCTTCGGTTAGCGTGCCGGTTTTATCAAAGATGATGCGATCGATGCCCGTTAGCTTTTCGATAGCCTGTCCGCCGCCGAGCACCAGCAGCCCGCTATCCTGTAGCCGCTGGTTGGCAATCCATACGGCTGCCGGCGTGGAAATCGAAAACGCGCAGGGGCAGCCAATAAGCAGCACGGAAAGGAAGTTGCGCAGCGCCGTATCCCAATCGGCGTTGGTCGCATAATAACTGAGCACGCTCAGGGCGGTAAGCATCACCAAAAAGAGCAGCATACTTGCGCCTTTATAGGCCATTCGCTCGTAAAACCCCGGTTGATACCGGCTTTGGCGCGCATTCCGCAAATATACCTGAAGCGAGCTTTGTGCAAATTCGCTTTCGGTCTTGAGCTCCAGGCCGCCATCTAAGCTGAAACTGCCCGCCTTCACACGGTCTCCCGGGCGTTTGGGCACCGGCTCCGGCTCTCCGGTAAGCTGGGCTTCATCCACCAGGCCCTGCCCTTCGGTAATGATGCCGTCGAACCAGATATATTCTTCCTCGGCGGTACGCACCCGGCTTCCGGCCGGAATTTCGCTTGCCGGCGTGCGCACTACCTGCCCGTTTTCCTGGCGCATCAGCACTTCGGGCACCGCATCATCTTCGAAGGCTTTTCCATACCGGGCCAGCTTTTGTTTAAAATGTGCGTCCAGCAGCAGGCTACCGATGTAAAACGTGAGAATCATCGAAGAGGTCTCGAAATAGGCGGCCCCGCTGCCAGAAAGCACGCTCCAGGCCGACAGCCCGTAAGCGGCCGATGTGCCGGTGAAAATCAGGCCGGCCAGGCTGAGATGAAGCTGACGGAGCTCACGCCATAGATTGGGTAAAAACGCCGAGGCCAATAGCGCCAGCACGCTCGTGCCAAGCACAAAATTAACCCACTCAAGGGCTTTTGGAGCCGCATCACCCTCAAAATAGATTGTAATACTGATGAAGACCTGAAACACCGACAGCATGACGGCCAGCAGCCAGCGCAGCAACAGTATTTTATAGGGTGAGGGCCGCCTGCTCTCCGGGCCGTCTTCTGCGCCAGCCTGCTGCTGATGCAGTTCATACACCATTTTGCAGCCAAAACAACAGAAAACAGGTTCACGGGAGGATGAATTTTCGGGCGTTGAAACGCGGTCTTGCACCGGCAATCCGCAGTGGGCACAAGCGGCCATAAAGCTAAAAGCCTTGATTAAATTAGTTCAAAATCAGGTTGCAAAAATCTGGCGCTCATCTTTGAAGGCCTTAAACTCGAGGGCATTTCCGCTGGGATCATGCAAAAACATGGTCGCCTGTTCGCCGGGTTCGCCCTCGAACCGGATATAGGGCTCTATGATGAAATCGAGCCCGTGTTCTTTAAGCCGCGCGGCCAGGGCTTCCCACTGCTCCCACTCGAGCAGCACCCCGAAATGGCTGGCCGGCACAGCGTGGCCGTCAACCTCGTTTACGCCCGATTTTCCTGCGTATTCGGGGCTGAGATGGGCCACAAGCTGATGGCCGAAAAAATTAAAATCAATCCATTTATCGGAGCTGCGTCCCGTCTCGCAGCCTAAAATATCACGATAAAATGTTAAGGTGGACTCCAGCTCTTTAACCGGAAAAGCGAGATGAAAGCGTGGGATGGTGGAAGAAGCAGGCATTTGGAGTAATTTAGGAGGTAGGATATGATGATGAATGTGCGCATCAACAACGAAACATAAGCTTATTTCCGTGCCGCGAGCAAAAGGTACAGGGTTTTTTTATGAGGATTATTTCATGGTCAGGATTCATCCCACAGCTCTGAGCGTATCATTTCGGCGCTGCCGGGGGCAATATCATACGAAATACGGCGACGTTTTCGCTCCGGAATGCGCTGCTCGACCAGGCGTGCACAACTCGGTGTATAGAAAAGTACGTCTATATCTACGGCAAAGCCGGGCAGGCTGCGGCCCTCCGCGATACCCGTTTCGATATGTTCGGCGATAGGCAGGGCCGATCTTAGTTCATCTGCCAATACCGGCAGGCTGTTTTTTTCTACGGCTACTAAGCCAATCGAATTAATTTTCCGGCGGGTGAGGGCCGAAAGCATGAGCTCAAACGAGGGATGATAAACCAGCGGGATCAGTATGGCTTCTTCGGCTTCCGACTGGAAATGATGATAGTAGGAAAGCGGGACAAAAAGCGCATCATAATGCAGCGCACGGGGCTGATCGTCGGGAATCATGGTATCGCTTTTTACGCCTACATTTTCCTTCACGGCGGCCGAAATCATCTGGGCAATTTCATAGGTTGGCCCGATGGTAGCGCAGGAATTGATGCGTTCGGGCCAGTCCATAAAATTGAGTTGTTCCTGAAACAGCGTTTCTACTTCTTCCTCGTCGAGCCCGTAGCCGATTAGTTCTTCGAGCAGTTCCCGGAACTTTTCGGCCCCTTTATCGAGGCGCTCAGATTTATTGAGGCGTGTTCGGGGGCTGGAAACTACAAAACCGCGGACTCGTTCGCTTTTAAGCAAGCCTTCGTCGGCCAGCATCTGATAAGCTTTTCGCACGGTATGAAAACTGCTGTCGAGTTGTTTTCCCAGCACCCGTGTAGAGGGCAGCAGCTCCCCGACCTGAAACTGCCGGGTAGCGATAAGCAGGCGAATGCGGTCGGCGATATGTTTTGAGGTTTTCACAATAAATGCAGTTCATCAATGAAAGAAGCGAGCCGGCATCTTGAACGGCCGGGTTGGCGGGAAAATACGCCTTTTCCGGCACAAGCGTATATAGCTTAGCCGGCTATTTGCGTTGCACAGATGTTCATCATCCGGATTCCTTTATTTAGTTTTGCTCCCTATGCCTTCATCTGCTTTGCTTCCCGTTGTCTTCAGCCGGTATAGCCGGGCGGCGCTTTTTGCGCTGATGCTCGTGTTCTTGCTCCCTCTGATTGCCTTTTCCGGCACAACAACCGCTGATTATGAAGAAGCCGACCGGCACGCCCTCAGTGCTCCGGCATCAGCCGAGCGAGATATGCGCCGGCTTTCTGCCTATCTTACCGAGCCGTTTGAGGGCAATGAAGCGCTTCAGGCCCGGGCCCTTTTCCGCTGGATCACCGACCGCATCCGCTACGATACCAGCGCCTATTTCGGCGGTGCGCAATCCGTTTCTGAGGCCGGCCCTGAACAGGTGCTCGAAACCCGGCAAGCCCTTTGCGGCGGCTACGCTGCTTTGTTCACGTTTATGGCCACCGAAGCGGGACTGGAAGCCGTTACTATCAACGGGCACTCCAAAGGCTATGGCTTTTCTCCTGAGCAGGCGCGCCGGCAGGGCCTGGAATCGAACCACGCATGGAATGCCGTACGTATCGACGGCGACTGGAAATTGCTGGATGCCACCTGGGGAGCCGGCTTTATAGATGAAGAATCTCTAAGTTTTGCCAAATCTTTTGAAGAACATTACTTTTTTACCGCAGCGGAAAGCTTCATTTACGATCATTTTCCCGAGGATGAGCGCTGGCAGCTTTTAGATACGCCCCTGAACGAAGATCAATACCTGGATATGGCGTGGGTGCGGCCGGCATTTTTCCAGCACGGGCTGCGGCTGGACTCGCACCGGCAGCAGCGTATTGAAACGGCCGGTCCCGTAGTTGTAGAGCTGGGAGTGCCCGAAGAAAGTATTCTCAACGCGCGGCTGAGTAAAAACGGCACCGAACCTACCCATGAGCCGCTGCTGGTTCATCATCGGGGGAATCGTGGTTTTGTAGAACTTACCCCACCCGAGCGAGGAACGTACGAGCTGGAGTTATTTGTCAGAAAAGCCGCCAACACCGGACAAGAATACACCTGGGCGATGAGCTACACCATTGAGAGCCGCCGGGAAACCTCTCACGCCGGCTATCCTGAAACTTTTGCGCAGTTTTTAGAACGCCGCAGCTATCTCGAACAGCCCCGCAGCTACCTGCTGGAGCGCGGAAATACCCAGCGTTTTTCGCTTCACGTGCCCGGCGCTCAGGAAATAAGCGTCATAAATGACGGCCAATGGACTCCCCTGAGCCGTGACGGGCATCATTTTTCGGGTGATGTGCCCCTGAAGCAGGGAGACGTCCAGGTTGTGGGCCGTTTCAGCCCATCACAAAGCGGAAGTTACGAAGTGATGCTGCAATATATGGCCCGTTAGCGTGCGGGCTTTCCGGCTGAAAAGCCGCGCTGCTATGTTGCAGCAAACCACTCGGCCAGGGCCTCGGCACTCATCGTATTAAGTATGCGGCCGGTGTTAAACCAGCCCTTGCGCGCAACAGCTACGCCATAGGGGACGTCATCGAGGCCTTCGATGGTGTGGGCATCGGGGCAAATGGCGGTCATCATACCTTCCCGGCGGGCCTTTTGTCCGTGCCGCCAGTCGATATCCAGGCGACGCGGGTTAGCGTTAATTTCGATAGCGGTATTGTGCGCGGCGGCCAGCTCTACCAGCTTTTCGATATCTACATTTGAGCCGCTGCGCTGCAGCAGGAGCCGGGCCGTAGGATGCCCCACAATGCGCGTATGCGGATTTTCGATAGCTTTGGCATAGCGCGCCAGCATTTTTTCCGGCGGCATATCCAGGGAGGCGTGCACCGAAGCAATCACAAAATCGAAACCTTCGAGGATTTCGTCGGGGTAATCCAGACTTCCATCTTGTAAAATGTCGGATTCTATACCTTTGAAAATCCGGAAATTGATTCCTTTTTCTTCGTAACCGGCATTCAGGGCCTCAATCTCTTCCCATTGCTGTTTTACGCGCTCAATACTGAGCCCGCCGGCGTAGGCCGCCGTCTTGGAATGATCGGTGAGGCCTAAATATTCGTAGCCGCGCTCTATGCAGGCATCGGCCATTCTGGATGTAACCAGTCGAATCGACCTGATTGCA
>JBMCPG010000149.1:0-4934 GCA_048626035.1 Cyclonatronaceae bacterium | reverse complement strand
CGGACGACCCCGGCGACGCCGCGCTGGCCCAGCAGCTGCGCAAGCAGCTGGAGCGCTCAAATCCCGATGCAGGCAAAATTATTGTTACCGACGGCGTGTTTTCCATGTCCGGCCAGCTGGCCAACGTCCCGGAGCTGGTTGAAATCGCCAAAGAGTACGACGCACGGCTTTATCTCGATGATGCCCACTCCATCGGCGTTATTGGCCGGGGCGGGCGTGGATCGGCTTCGGTTTTTGGCCTCGATGATGAAGTTGATCTGGTGAGCGGAACGTTCTCTAAGTCCTTTGCTTCTCTCGGGGGCTTTTTAGTGGGCGACCGCCCCGTTATTGAGTATGTGCGCCACAATTCTCCGGCCCACATTTTCAGCGCGTCTATGCCGCCGGCCAATGCCGCAACGGTACTTAAAGCCCTTGAAATCCTGAAAACAGAAACCTGGCGCCTCGACCGTCTGGAATATATTTCCAACTACATGCGCAAGGGTCTGCGCGAGCTTGGTTTTAACGTCTGGACGAGCAACACGCCCATCATTCCGGTAGTGATCGGCGAGATGATGAGCTGCTTTATGTTTTGGAAAGACCTTTTTGAAGCCGGCGTTTATGCCAATGCCGTAGTGCCGCCGGCCGTGCCCAAAGGCCAATCGTTAATCCGCACCAGCTACAGCGCTACCCATACCGATGATCAGTTGAACGCTATTTTAGATGCCTTTTACAAAATCGGGGTAAAGCATGGCATCATCGATAAAAACGGGCATTCACTGGTAGAAGAAGCGAGCTAAGGCTGGCAATATCCTAATTCTTTTTCGTGTGAATACTGCTTCCCAACCTCCCGCTTCCGCCCGTTCGGAGCATCTCTACGGCATACATCTGGTAACAAAGCCTTCCGAAATGAAGGCTTTTCTTTCGTTTCCCTACCAGCATTATAAGCATGATGAAAACTGGATTCCGCCGCTTTATATACAGCAGCGGGATTTGCTCGATGTTGAGAAAAATCCTTATTTCAAGAACGTGGAGGCCGCTTATTTCCTGGCCGAGCGCGAAGGCGAAATCGTAGGCCGGGCTGCCGCATTCATTAATCACGACTGGATAGCCTATCAGCAGCGGGATGCCGGTTTTTTTGGGTTTTTAGAATGCGGCGACGATCTGCCGCTGGCCCGGCTTATTGTCCGGATTCTGGGAGACTGGATGCGCGAGCGCGGCATGAGCGAGATGATCGGGCCCATAAATCCCGGCATGATGGGCGAGTTGGGCATGCTTGTGGAAGGCCACGAAACCCAGCCTTATATCATGATGCCCTGGACAAAACCGTATTACGACCGGCTGCTGAAGGATTGCGGGCTGGAAAAGGAAGTCGACCTGCTGGCTTATGTCGTAGATGACAAGCATGTGGACCTCTCGCGCATAGAGCGGGCCGAAAAAATTGTGCGTCACCGTCTGCCCAAGCTGCATATCCGTCCGGTAGATCTCAAAAACTTTGCCTCCGAAGCGCGCATCATCCGCGAGCTATTTAATAAAGCCTGGGCTACCAACTGGGGATTTTCGCCCGTCCCGGAAGAAGAATTCGATCATATCGCCAAAGATTTGAAGCTCATTCTGGATGTAGATCTGGCCCATATTGCCGAAATAGACGGCCGCCCGGTAGGATTTTCGGTAGCCCTGCCAGATATGAATCAGGCGTTTAAGCACCTCAAAGACGGAAAATTGCTGCCCTGGGGGATGTTCAAACTATTGTACCATAAGCGCAAAATAAACCGCATCCGCACGGCATTAATGGGCGTTTTGCCCGAATATCGGGGCAAAGGCATAGACGCGCTGCTGCATCGCGAAGCCATAAACAAGGGAATAGCAAAAGGCTACAACGCCTCGGAGCTAAGCTGGCTGCTGGAAACCAATACCGAAATGATTCGGGTAGCCCAGAAAATAGGCGGCTGGAAAGAAAAAACATACCGTATCTACAGGAAACAGCTATAAAAGCATGAGGCCCCGGCGGCGGTGGCAGGCCGGAAATATTCCGGCAGGGGAAATGCACGGGGGCACAAAACGAAAAAAGTATATAAAAGGAACAACATAAAAGCGGTTTTCCAAGTTATATACAGCACTTAACAGGGTGTAAAATGATTACATCCTGTTGGTAGAAATGCTGTTAATATTGTATTTTGACCAAGCAATTAAAGCAGCCTCCCATGGTAGCTTTAATTATGCCATCGGCCCGGGATCCCATCATACCTTATGAGTCCATCCGGAATATATATGATGATGACATCTTGCCTTGTGTAAGCACCGGTATCCGCGAATTTCCACTTAATGAAGGCTCAGTATAGCCTTTTAAGCGTTCATTAAAATAATTAGGTAGATGAGTGTACATACGTTAAATGGCTCCAACCAACTTGTAGCTCAGGATTCTGAGTTCCGGATTGAGACCGCTTCCTTAGACCAGTTTAATAAAGAGCATCTGATGTCGGTACTCCGCACCATGATGCTTTCGCGCCGCCTGGACGAAAAAATGCTGAATTTGCTTAAGCAGGGCCGGGGGTTTTTCCATATCGGCTGTTCCGGGCACGAGGCTATTCAGCTTGCTGCGGCAAAAAACATGGTGCCCGGCGAAGACTGGGGGCTACTCTACTACCGCGATATGGCTTTTTCGCTGGGTATGGGCATGACCGCCAAACAACTGCTTTCTGCTCATCTCTCTAAAGTTACAGATACTTCCGGCGGGCGGCAGATGCCATCACACTTTAACAGCCGGGAACTTAATATTATGTCGGTTTCCAGCGCTCTGGGCGCACAGTTTTTGCCCGGCCTGGGCGTGGCACAAGCCATCCGCAAGCGCGGAGAAGATAAAGTCGTCTATATTTCAACCGGCGACGGCGGCACGTCTGAAGGCTCCTTTTTTGAGCTGCTGAACTGGCTCACCCGCGAAAAACTGCCCGCCGTTATTGTGGTTCAGGATAATAAATACGCAATTTCCGTTCCGGTTGAGGAGCAGACGAGCAACCGCTCTATTTCCAAAACCGTGCGCGGGTTTCAGGATTTAGAAATTATAGAATGTGACGGCACCGATTATTTCGACTCCTATGCGGCCATGGAAAAAGCCATCGAGCGCGCCCGCCGTGGCGAAGGCCCGGCCCTGGTGCATGCTCATGTGGTGCGCCTGCTCCCGCACTCCTCTTCCGACGACCATCGTAAATACCGCAGCGAAGAAGAGCTGGAGGCCGACCGGCAACATTGCCCCATCGATAAACTCTCGGCCCGCCTCATCGAGGCCGGCTGGTCCACCGAATCCGAAATTGAAGCCCTGCGCGAAGAAGTCAAGCAACAGGTAAATGAAGATACCGAATGGGTGAAACAGCAGGATGATCCCACGCCCGAGAGCGCCCTCACCCACGTCTTGTCGGAAACGGAACCCGATTTAGAGTACGAAAAAAATGAGCCGGCCGGCGAGCCTGTGGTTATGGTAGATGCCATTAACCACGCGCTGCACGAAGAGATGCACCGCGATGAGCGCGTCATTGTATTTGGCGAAGACGTAGGCGGTAAAAAAGGCGGCGTATTTACGGCCACGCGCGACCTCACCAAAACCTTTGGCAAAGAGCGCTGCTACAACACGCCTATCGCCGAAGCCTCCATTGTGGGCACCGCCTGCGGGCTGGCTGCCGGTGGGTATAAACCAGTAACTGAAATCCAGTTTGCTGACTACATCTGGCCGGCCATGCAGATGCTGCGCAACCAGGTGCCTTCGCTGCGCTACCGCTCCAACAACGCCTGGAGCTGCCCGATGGTTATTCGCGTGCCCTGCGGCGGCTACATACACGGCGGCCTGTGCCACAGCCAGAACATCGAGTCGATTTTCGGCCATATTCCCGGCTTCAAAATTGTGATGCCCTCCAACTCTGCCGACGCTAAAGGAATGCTGAAAACGGCCATCCGCTCCGAAGACCCCGTCATGTTTCTGGAGCATAAATTCCTGTATCGCCAGGGCTTTTCCCGAAAGCCGGAACCCGATGCCGACTATCTCACGCCCATTGGCAAAGCCCGCATCGTTCGTGAAGGCCGCGACGCAACCATCGTAACCTACGGCGCAATGGTCCAAAAAGCCATGAATGCCGCCAAGGCCTACGCAAAACAGGGCATTGAAATTGAGGTTATAGATCTGCGCACAATTGTTCCTTATGATGCGGCCACGGTTCATGCTTCAGTAGAAAAAACCAATCGCGTGCTGGTGCTGCATGAAGACTATGAATTCATAGGTTTTGGCGGGGAAATATCTGCACAAATTACCGAAAAATGCTCCTCGAGCCTCGACGCACCCGTTATACGGGTAGGCGCAAAGTTTGCTCCTATCGGCTTTGCGGCTCCGCTGGAAGATTTCCTGTTGCCTAACGATCAGGATGTGAAAAACGCCCTGGAACGCCTGCTTGGTTTCTGATAGCAGATTGTTCCGAAAAGCATTTATTACCCCGGCCCCGTTTGTAGCTTTATGCTGCCAGCGGGGCTCTTTAATTTAAAATACAAGGCAGCGGATTGGAATCCATAAAGTGAAAACCTGATAAAATTGTGGAGCGCGGAATTTTAAATAGTGAATTAGCATTACGCTGCTTTCACAGCTTGCTATAGCATTTTCTAATCATGTTGATACACCTTCATTTCTGTACGTTTCAATATTCGTTTATCTTTGAATATGATTACATTTTGCCCCCGCAAAGAGACGTAATATTTTGGAGACGCAATATCTTGCGTCTCTGCCCGGATGCCTGATCTGACGAAAGAGGTCATTTACGCCCCTCACCCAATCTCCCTTTCTCCCTTTCTCCCTTTCCCCCAATATCCCTCACCCAATCTCTCTCTACCGATGCAAACCATTCTGGATAAAATCGTGGCTCAAACGGCCGAAGCGCTGGTGCAGAAAAAGAAGAAGGTCAGTCGCCGTGATTTTGCTT
>JBMCPG010000148.1:0-4949 GCA_048626035.1 Cyclonatronaceae bacterium | reverse complement strand
TGAAGAGTTTTTGGACGGCCTCAGCGCCTACGATACCGCCTGGCGCAAGCGCGTGGAAGATGCCCGCGCCAACGGGCAAGTGCTGCGCTACGTCGGCAATGTGGAAAACGGAAAAATTGAAGTGGGCGTAAAAGCCGTTCATGCCCAGTCGCCGCTGGGCGGGCTGCGCGGCGCCGATAATCAGGTGGCGATTTATTCCCGCTACTATCAGGAATCGCCGGTTATTATTCAGGGGCCGGGGGCGGGCAGCAGCGTTACGGCCCAGGGCATTCTGGCCGATATCCGCGAGATTTTGGGATAGATGGGCGCGTTCACCCGTTTCATCAGGCAAACAGCCAGTAGCACACGGCTACCGAAGCCACTACACCCGCAAAATCGGCGATAAGGCCGGTTTGTACGGCGTAGCGGACTTTTCGCACGCCCACCGCGCCAAAATACACGGCCAGCACATAGAAGGTGGTTTCGGTAGAGCCAAACATGGTGCCGGCCATTTTCACGATGAGGGAATCTTCGCCGTAGGCCTCAATTAAATCGGCCATCACGCCAATAGAGCCGCTTCCGGTGAGCGGCCGCATAATGGCCATCGGCAGCACTTCGGCCGGAAAACCAACCAGCGAAAACAGCGGATCCAGGAGCTGAATGAGCATTTCCATGGCTCCGCTGGCCCGGAACATGCCGATAGCAAACAACATGGCCACCAGATACGGAATGATGCGCACGCCAATCTGAAAGCCCTCTTTAGCGCCTTCCACAAAAACTTCATACACATTCACTTTTTTGATGATGCCGTAAAGTGGAATCAACACGATAATAAGCGGCAGAATGATGATGCTGAAAATTTGCATAATGAATAAAATTCAGGATAAAATAAGGTAATGGTGGCGTTTCAGGCGGTTTCTTCGGCTTCGGTCCGGGGCGCATCCGGAAATCTGCGGGCATACCAGGATGCGGCCAGCACGCCGGTAAGCAGCGAGATAAATGTGGCAATAAGAATGCTGTAGAACAACTCGGCCACGCCCACGCCCAGCAGCGCAATCAGGGTTACGGGCGGCACCAGCTGCACGCTGGCGGTGTTCATGGTCAGGAACATACACATGGCGTTGGTAGCCGTATCTTTGTCGGGATTGAGCTTTTGCAGCTCCTCCATCGCTTTGATGCCCAGCGGCGTGGCGGCGTTGCCCAGCCCCAGCATATTGGCCGATAAATTCAGGCTGATGGCTCCCAGCGCAGGATGATCTTTCGGCACGTTGGGAAACAGCAGCCCGAGCACGGGATGTACCACTTTTACCAGTTTGTAAATCAGGCCGCTGTCTTCGGCAATTTTCATCAGCCCCAGCCAAAGCGCCATCACGCCGATGAGGCCAATAGCCAGGGTAACGGCAAACTCGGCCATCTCAAAGGCCGCCTCGCTGATGGCCCGCACCTTCACCAGATGCACTTCCGGCAGGACTACCTCAACAGGCAGGGTGATGGCATCCGGGCCCGAAACCGCGCGTTCGCGAAGCTCAGCCAGCGGCGCCTGCACGCCGGCGCGCAGCTCCTCCATATTCCGCGCATCCTGATGTTCGGCCACTTTTTGCCAGTGCGCGGGCAGGTCATCATCTACTCCGAAAATAAGCTCGGCCTCCCCGCCGGAAGGAAACCAGCGGGCGCTCAGCGTATCGGCATCGCTGCCGGGCAGCAGCACTGAAACCTCCTGGCGCGTGTCGAGCGCCGCATGATTCGAAAAAACGATTTCTGCATCATACGTTTCGCCGTTTTTATATTCCGACGTCGCATAATCATGCATATCGCTGCTGAGAGCAAACACAAGGCTGAAGATAATAAGGCCCGCCCAAATATAATTAAGCATAAAAAAGAGTATCAGAAAGAGTGAAAGCCGGCAAAAGCGCCCCCGCAAAAAAGGTTTAACCCGACCTGAATAAACGTTATTTTTGAAGTTTTTCCCGCCTGGAACCTGCGGAAATCTAAAGCAGCTCAAGTTTGTTCATTTTTAACCTCTAATGCAACGCCACTTTACCCTTTCCACTTTAACCTTTCCACTTTAACCTTTCTACTTTAACCTTTCTTTGTGAAAACACATTTATTGCTCGACATGGATGGCGTTGTGCTACACGACAACGACCTGATTCCCGGCGCAGATCTTTTTCTTGCCCACATTCTGAAAGAAGACGTGGACTTCCGCTTTATCACCAATTACCCCTCGCAAACGCCGGCCGACCTGCAGAATCGCCTTTCGAGTGCCGGCGTGGACGTGCCGGTAGAGAATTTCTTTACCTCGGCGATGGCTACCGCGGCCTTTTTAGGCAAACAGGAAGGCCGCCGCGCCTACGTAATCGGCGAAGGAGCGCTCACCCACGAGCTGTATAAAATCGGATTTTCCATCACCGATATTAATCCTGAAGTTGTGATTGTGGGCGAAACCAAATCCTACAACTGGGAAATGATTCGCAAAGCCGCCGGCTTTGTCCAAGAAGGCGCGCGCTTTATTGCCACCAACCCCGACGTAGCCGGGCCGGGCGGCTCTCCGGCATGTGGGGCCTTGTGCGCGCCCATTGAGCGCATCACCGGGCGAAAGCCGTTTTATATCGGCAAGCCCAACGCATTTATGCTCCGGGCCGCGCTTAACAGCATGGGCGCACATACCGAAAACTCTATCATAATCGGGGATAATATGCAAACGGATATCCTGGCGGGCGTTCAGGCCGGTCTTCAGACGGTGCTGGTGCTCAGCGGATACAGTAAAGTCGGAGATATTCCGAAATATCCGTACCGGCCGTCTTTCATCTTTGATGATTTGCAAAGCGTAAGCCTGGATGATATTAACGCGGCCAACTCCGACAATGCATCGGCATCCCAAAGCTGATTTTCAGCGGTATCCCATCACCCTTCTTTTATCCCTCAATTTTTAACAGAAAACAGAACTATGGCAGCAAGTATTCTGGATGGCAAAATGCTGGCAGGTAAGTTTCGCACCTCAATCGCAAAAGACGTGCAACACTGGATAGAAGCCGGGCATCGCGCGCCGAAACTGCAGGTTATTTTAGTGGGCGAAAATCCGGCTTCCAGCACCTACGTCGGAGCCAAGACCCGGGCCTGCCTGGAAGTGGGCATCGAATCGGATACCCTCACCCTGCCCGATACCATCTCGACGCAAGAGCTGTATGATATTATCCAGGAATTTAACCAGGATGAGGGAACAGACGGCATTTTGGTGCAGCTTCCGATTCCGGGCCATATTCCTTCCCGCGCGGTTATTGAAGCCATTGATTACCGCAAAGACGTGGACGGCTTCCACCCGATGAATATCGGCCGTATGACCGTTGGCGAGCCGGCATTTCGTCCGTGTACGCCCGCCGGCATTATGGAAATCCTGGATTATTACAGCATCACCACCAAAGGCAAACATGCGGTTCTGGTAGGGGCCAGCAATATTGTGGGCACGCCGATGGGCATCATGCTTTCGCGGGAAAATAGCAGCGGAAAAGCCACCACCACAATTTGCCATAAATTCACCAAGAACCTGACCAAACACACCATAGATGCCGATATTTTGATTGTGGCCGTGGGTCAGCCGGGCATCATTACCGAGCAGATGGTGAAAGAAGGCGTGGTAGTCATTGATGTAGGCATCACCCGGGTGGCCGATCATACCCGGGAGCGCGGCTACCGCCTGGCCGGCGACTGCGATTTTGAATCGGTGCGCGAAAAAGCTTCCTGGATTACCCCGGTGCCCGGCGGTGTGGGCCCCATGACGGTCGCCATGCTCATGAAAAACACGCTTCTGGCGGCGAAAAAATCTATCTATCCGCGCTGAGCCTTAAGGGCCGGATGAAGTTTTTTGTGATCATTCCGTAGAGATAAATGGCTGAAGATCACAGGCGGGAAAATTGGGCAAATACATAAAATAAAAATACGTTCAGCACGATGAAAAACAACTCCAAGATCATCAAAAAGCAGGGGGAAGGCTGGGAGGGCATCACCCCGAAAAAATACAAGACGGAAGGCACGAATTTCCGCGACGTAAGCCGGTTTTCGCTGCTGGGCGAAGGCGAAAATGAGCATGAGCTGAACATGCAAACCCGCGTATTTCGGGTGGAGGCCGGCGGCTACAGCTCGCTGGAATATCACCGGCATCCGCATTCGGTGATGATTATCGAGGGCCGGGGCAGCATGCTTTTAGGCGATGAAGTCCACAAGCTGGAAACCGGCGATGTGGTGTTTATCAGCCCCGAAACCCTGCATCAGTTTCATGCAGACCGCGGGGAAGCGCTGGCGTTTTTGTGCGTAGTGGATCGCTATCGCGACCGGCCTTCCGTACCCGACGAAGCCATGCTGGACAAACAGCTCGGCGACAGCCCGGCCCGTAAAAAAGCAAAGTTATAAGTAACTGTACGTTTGGAAAAAAACGTAATTCTTACTATTGTTTACATTCGGAAGGTAAAACGATCCGAAAGTCTGCTGAATAACTAATCTTAACTTAATATTTTTTATCATGTTAACATTTAGAAATACTTTTTTGATTCTGCTGGTTTCTGCTTTTCTGCTTACCGGCTGCTACAATGCAAAAGTAACTACCGGCGCGCAGCCCTCGGCCCAGACGGTAGAAAATAAATGGGCGCATAGTTTCATAAATGGTCTTGTGCCACCTAATGTAATGAACGTCGCCCAGGAGTGTTCCAGCGGCGTAGCCATGGTGGAAACGAAGCTTTCATTTCTGAATCAGATAGCCGCAGGCCTGACTTTCGGAATATATACGCCTATGTCTATTACAGTAACCTGTGCAGCCGGAAGCGCGGTAATGCCCGAGGATGTGAAGGTGGTTGAACTTGAAATGAGCCGTACGGCACCGGATTTCGAACAGGGCATGAAGCAGGCTCTGAGCGAAGCCGCCCGAAACTCACGTGATCATCAAAAGCCTGTTTACGTCAGCTTTAACTGATGTCCAT
>JBMCPG010000147.1:0-4987 GCA_048626035.1 Cyclonatronaceae bacterium | reverse complement strand
GCACGCAGGGCGATCTGCTCATCGTCGACGAGCAGAATCGGCCGCGCGTGCGGCAGGGAACCGGATGCCTTCATATCAACCGGCACTCCGCGGCAGGATGAGCGTCGCGACCGTCCCGGTACCGGGCGTCGACGAAAACCGCAGGTCGCCTCCGTACTCCTTGACGATACCCAGCGAAACCGACAGTCCCAGCCCGGTTCCGCCATAGCGGCGTGTAGTGGAGCCGTCGGCCTGGGCAAAGGCATCAAAAATATACTGCTGCTGACTTTCGGAAATGCCAATGCCGGTATCGCGCACCGAAATGCAAAGCTCGCCTTTAAAGGTGCTCCCGGGCGGTGTTGGTTCTGCCTGTGCAGCATGATGATGTACCGAAAGCTGAATTTCGCCGCTGGAGGTAAATTTCGCCGCATTGCTGAGCAAATTTATGATAACCTGGCGAATGCGCAACGGATCGATATAAGCGTAGCGCGGTAAATCCGGATCTACATCGAGCAAAAACTCGAGCTCTTTTTCAGCAATCTTGAACCGCATGAGGTCGGCAATCTGCTCGCACATGTCAATAACATCCGTTTTTTCTACTTCCAGCTCCAGCTTTCCGGCTTCGATTTTGGAAAAATCAAGAATATCATTGATGAGCCCCAAAAGCACGTTCCCGCCCTGATGCACCGATCGCATATACTGCCGCTGTGTGGAGTCCAGGCGGGTTTGCATCAACAGGTCGGAAAATCCGATAATACTGTTTAGCGGCGTGCGGATTTCGTGGCTCATGTTGGCCAGAAATTCCGACTTTGCCACGTTCGCAGCCTCGGCCTGTTTTTTAGATTTAAGAAGTTCGAGTTCGTTTTCTTTTTGCTGGTTTATGTCCTGAATCGTGCCATAGAGCTGTATGCAGCGCTCCCCCTTAAACCTCGCATAGGCAATAACCTGCACCCATATTTCCCGGCCTTTAGCCGTAACAAGCTGAAACTCTTCATTCAGCGATTTGCCATACTTTATGGCATTGACACTGAGGCGTTTAATGGTTTCCCGGCTTTTTCCTTCTTTATAAAAATCTATGATGTTATGCGCGTTTGGCTCAAATTCGGGGCCTACTTCATGGATGTCACGCGTAACCTCAGACCAGGTCATTGTTCCGCGCTGCAGGTCGATTTCCCAGCCGCCAACCCGGGCCACATTGCTAATCTGAGTGAGCATCTGCTGAGTGCGGCGGAGTTCACGGGCTGCTTCTATAGAACTCGGCAGGGCATCGAGGGCATCAAAAACGACCAGGGCTCCGTGTTCGGGGAGCGCAACGCTGCGAAGGCTGCCACTGAGCGATAGCTGCGCATCAACCGCATCATATAAATCGATTTCAAAAGAGGTTTCTGCGGGAGCATTTTGCTGTTTGGCAAGCTCCCGCGCAACCTCTGCAATACGATGGTTTACCAGCTCTTTAACCGCCTCCTGCCTTCCCCGCGCGGCTTGTATTTTGTCGGCCAGCGAGGGGCTTAGCCAATAGCTGGCCTGCGGGCCTTGCAGCTTCCACAAGCCAAAGCCGATGGTCTGCGGGCGATGGACAAAATTAAACAGCGCCCGATCCCGCGATAATAGCTCAAAACAAGTGGATTGCAAAGAATTCATGTGCATTCAGGTAAAGGGAAACGGGTGATATCATAAAGGCTAAAAAATCGCTGGCCGCAATGCAACTACATGTTCGGATAAAAGTAGCGCTAAACCAAATTGCAATGTTAAAATACGAAAACAGTATTCGCTAACCATAGCAATTATAGCTGCATATTTAGCCTCTGTTTATGGGGCTGATGGAAGCAAAATAGCCGCCGATTTTGGTAAAATCGTTGCCCTTAAGCGCTGGCCGTTTATTTCATAGGTGATGGCGTCTTCCCCCAAAGCATCGGTGAGGCCCGGCAGCGCCTGCGGCAGTTCGAGCGCTATATCGGCGGGCTGAGAGCTGTTGTTAAAAATGATGAGGGCGTAGTCGTTTTCGTGCCGCCGTTGGTAAGCCAGCAGATTGCGCCGGTCGTCGCTTAGCACATATTCCAGCGACCCATAGCTGAATACGGGGTTTTCGCGCCGCAAACGGGCAAGCTTTTTATAATATGATAAAAGCGTAGTGTCGGCCTGTACAACATCGCGGGGCTTTTCGGCCTGAAACGGATGGGTAATTTCATCTTCAAAATCGTAGTCCGGCCAAATGAGAGGTTTCCGGTTGTCCGGATCGTCGGCTCCCCACATGCCCAGCTCGTCGCCCATCCAGATGTGCGGCGCGCCCACGTAGGTAAACTGCTGGGCCAGAATGAGGCGGAGATCCCGCCAGGTGCGTTCATCGGGCCGGTGTAGTTTGTAGTCGGGGTTTTCGTGCGGATTTGCCTGATATTTATTCAGCCCGGGGTTGAAAACCGACGTGCTGAAGCGCGGCGTATCGTGGCTGGCCGTCAGGTTCATCTGGGCCCGCAGCACCTCGTCGCGCAGTCCTTCGGAGATAGAATCGAGATGCGCCACATATTCCGAAGGGCGCTCTAAGGCCGGTGCGGCCCCGCCGAGCCACTGCCGCGTAGGCCGGTACCAGCGGTAGTTCATGGCGGCATCAAAAATATCGCCCTGCAGCCATTCGGTAGGATCCATCAGCTTTTCCGGCCAGTCGGCCCACCAAAGCTCGCCGACCAGGTAGGCTTCCGGATTAATGCCGCGCACAAATCTTCGATATTCCCGCCAGAACCCGACGGGCAGGAGTTCGGCTACGTCCAGGCGGAAGCCATCCACGCCTTTGCTTACGTCGCCGTCGGGGGCCAGCCAGCGCCGGGTAACGGCAAAGATATGCTCCGTAATGCCGGGATGAAGCCGGCCGGGAATCAGATCGCCGTGCTCAAATTCTTCTACCGAATCGAAGCGCTGAAACTGCACCAGCTCCGGCACGCCGGCCCAGCCGGGATAACTGAATGCGGTGGAGTCCGTATCGAAACTCTCAATCTGATACCAATCGGCATAAGGGGAGTCCTGCTGGTTTTCCAGAACGTCTTGCCACGCCCAGAATGTGATGCCGGTATGGTTCCAGGAGTAGTCCATAATGACGCGCATTCCCCGTGCTTTGGCTTCCTGAATGACCTCCAGAAAGAGTTTGTCGGCCGCGGTCCAGACCCAGGTTTCGGGATCGGCGGGGTCTTCGGCGGCAATCAGCGCGCGGTCGCCCTCGGGATCGGGACCAAAATTTACGTCCACGTGCCGGTAGTGGCGCGCATCATATTTATGCATGGAAGGCGCGTCATTCAGCGGATTAAAATAAAGGGCGGTGATGCCCAGCTCCTGCAAATAGTCCAGCTTATCGAGCACGCCCTGTAGGTCGCCGCCATAGCGGCGCTTGTGCACAGCTTCATAAAACGGCATGTTGCTTTCCTGCATCCAGTTTTCGCGGGCATACCAGTCGTGTGTCCAGGGCGTGGGCTGCCAGCTATCGGGCTGCTCGTGCGGCCATGCGCCCTCTATCGACTCCGGCGTGGGATTATTGGAGGGGTCGCCGTCGCGGAAACGCTCTACAAATATTTGATACCAAATAGCTTCTTGCGCCCATTGCGGCACCTGTGAAAAAGCCGCTTCGGATTCGGAGGGATCAGCGGCTTGATTTGTGCAGCCGGATGAAATCAACATCAAAATCAAAACGCCGGAAACAAGCAGCAAACCAGCGGCCGCTCCGCGCGCGTATCGGGAAACGTCGAATCTCATAAATTAACAGAATAATGGTGAAGTGCCTCATATCAGGAAATCTGGAAAAGATATGATTTATTCTGTTAAAATGATGCTACCACCTGCTTTTGCCAGCCATCATCCGGCCGTGCTGAAATTATAGTTGAAGCTCAGCCGCAAGGAGCGCGAGGACCATTTGTAGCTTGTATTGGTGTAGGAATTGATGTCCAGCACTTCGCGTTCGCTGCCTATGGAATTGGTGATGTCCCGGGCGTTGAGCGAAATACGGCCCCGCCCGTCAAAAAGCTGCCTGGAAACCGCCGCTCCCAGAAAGGTTCTGGCTCCGCGCGTGCCCTGCGTAGTGTTCTGCGGACCGCGATAAAACAGATAAGACTGGAAATTCCAGCCTTCGGCAAACCGCCAGCGCACCCGCATCCGGCTGGTAAAAGATTCCGATTCACTTTGATACACGCGGCCTTCGAACGAGCCGTCGCGCTCCGACTGAAACACATTCATGCTCCCTGAAAGCTGCAAATTATCCAGTACATCCTGATCGGCCGACAGCTCTATTCCAAAGGCATTCTCGGTGGCCAGGTTGATGGGCCGACGGGTCGTAAAACCATCACCGCTAACGGTAAACACCCGCTCAATAACGTCGGTGCGGTAGCGGTAATAAAAGCTGGTGAGCACGGAGCCGCTTTCCCAGCGGCGCAGGTAGCCCAGCTCGTAGGAATTGCCGTATTCAGGCTTGAGGGCGGGATTTCCCACGCGGATATTGCGGGAGTCACGCTGCTCCTCAAACGGCAGCAGCAGGCCCGACCACGGACGCGAAATCCGGCGGCTGTAGCTGAGCTGAAGCGAGTTTTCTTCACTTATGGTATAGGATAAAAACGCGCTGGGAAACAAATTCACATAGTTCTGATCGTTGATTTCGTCGGTTTGCTTCAGCTCGGTTTCGATGCGCGTTTGTTCGGCCCGCACGCCCGCCTGGTAGGTGAAATCGTTGAAGCTTCCCGAGTAAGTCGCATACATGGCATTCACATTTTCCAGATAGGTAAAATTCTGGGCCTCAACGCTTCCGTTATCGCGCGGCTGCCAGCTGTTGCCGAGGAAGATCTCATCCTCATAATTGCTGTCTTCCCAGTCGAAATCCAGGCGCAGGCCCGCTTCCAGCCGGGCGCGCTCCCCCAGCGGGCGTTCATAATCCGCGTCGAGGCGGAACTCGCGGTAGGATTCATCCAAAAACGTGCGGCGCGGATTGAAGTCGTTTACGTTGGTGGCCTGTAGCTGACTGATGCCAATCGTTTCC
>JBMCPG010000146.1:0-5003 GCA_048626035.1 Cyclonatronaceae bacterium | reverse complement strand
CTGATGTTCGTAGCCGGAAAAAGTCAAAGAAGCATCTGCCTGCGAAAAGAAGCCGCTGTCTGGCAGCAGTATTTCCGTGTGTCCGCTGGTCTGGAATTTATTCATTTCTATATCCACGCCGTTGGGATGCCCTCCGTTGGGATCCGGCGGAATGCCGTATGTGGAATTATAGAACATTGCCGTTGCTCCAGCGTAGCCCCATGGCCTTATATTGCTATAGGAAAGAGCGCTGGAAACGGTTTCGGTATAGGTATTTCGAATCGCACCTTCGGAAGAGTTGAAATCCTGCCCATAGTTTGCGTTCACTTCTGCACCAAAAACGGAAGAACGCCTCCATGGGATTTGGGCATTTGCCGCACCTGATATTCCGCTGTTTACATTTTGCCCGCTAAGTATAACGCTGCCATTGGCTTGTGCCGGCATCGAGCTGGCAATCCGGTTTTTAACTACATTTACAACTCCGCCAACGGCATTTCCGCTAAACTCCAGCGCCGCCGGGCCGCGGGCAACCTCAATTTCGCGGGCCGTAGCCGGGGCAGACGTAACGGCATGGTCGGCGGATATGGAAGAAACGTCTCCGGTCTGGATTTTATCCTGCAGCACCAGCACGCGCTCTCCGCTCAGTCCGCGAATAACCGGGCGGCCGGGCACCGGGCCAAGGCTTCTTTCAGCAAAACCGGGGCTATTCTCCAGCGTTTCAGACAGAGTGAGGCCCAGATTCCGGCGCAGCTCGCTTCCGTTAATTTTCAGCGAAGCATGTTCCATACTCGCTCCCTTCAGGAGTTGATCTGTACGGGCCTCAACAACGACATCGGGCGCTTGTGCCGAAACCGCGTTCAGCTCATAGCGCAGGGGTTCTGCCGGCGTTTGGCTATCTACGGTGAGGCGCAACCGGGCTGTTTCGTAGCCTACCCGGTGGATATAAATGGTGTAACTGCCCGCCGGGACGTTGCTCAGCGTGAAACGGCCGTCTTGCGAGGTGGTTGATGAGCGGTTAATTTCATCGAAATGCACATAGGCGTGCGAAATGCCTGCGCCGGTTTCTGCATCTACCACTTTTCCGCTTAGCTGTTGTCTGTCGTCGCCTGTATCAGCTTCTGAAAACGGATCTGCAGAGGAGGGCTGCGTCATCATAGCTACACAGAGCATACTCAGGGCGCATAAAAAAAACACTGATCTGGGGAATATCAAAGCCAAAAAAACACCGATTATGAGATTTTACAGGGCAGTATCGCGCCGCGCATTTCCATGAAACGGGCGGCGTAAAACATGCATGCTTAAATAAAAAAGACCTCCGCAGAAGCGGCGGACCGTCTGCTGCGGAGGTACTGGCTAACGCTATAGCGCTTGTTAGCGTCGGGGACATTGCTTAATCATGATCGTGATCATCGCCGTGCTCTCCTTCAACTTTGATCGCGAAATCCATAGATTCGAAATCGGAATGATCTATGTGCATTACATCAAAACTTGCCGTGGTTTCGCCTTCGCTATCGCCATGCAGACCAAAGCTGAAATTGGGTGCATCTACATCATGCGTGTGTACAATGCTTTCGTCGGCAATATTGATGCGCAGAAAATAATCCTCATCATCAGGGAGAAATTCGTCGCCGTCTTCAGCCAGCAGCATAATTTGAAGCGGGCCATAGGTTACGCCGGCCTCCACTTCGATAGCGCTGTGCCCGCCGGTATAGCTCACCTCGCCATCGAACTGCCGGGCAAGCTCCTGCCCGTCGTGCATCACTTTAAGACCGAATGGATCAGCATGTTCTCCATGGTCGTGGTCATCTGTATCTGAGGAGGTTGTATCGCAGGCGTTAAATATGAAAATGGCCAGCAGGAGCACTGAAAGCCGTGAAAGCGGAGTAGAAAAAGATTTGAAAGACATATATAAACAGAGTTAGCGGATTAGGCTGTCTTTGCAGCATGCAAAAACAAGGTTAAAAAAGAAGGTTAAAATGTTGCATATAAGTTGCAACAAGGCTAAATATAACAAAGTTGCATTTAAAATGTTGCATTTATAATGTGTTTAATAAATCATCATACTTTTTACACTTCGCGATAGCAACAGGCCTGCATCAGGCTTCGGGGCGCCGGGCCAGGCCTATAATGCCGGTTCCCTTAACATTGGTGCGGGCCACATCGGCCCGATGCAGCAGCAGCGAAGGCAGCAGGGTGATGGCATACCAAAACGGAAGTAGTGCAATGCCCCAGAATCCTGCTTTGTTAAGCCAGAGCATCGGCCATTTGATCATCATTACCCAGGCGGTATGGCCATAGGGACCATAGGTGTAGCGGATATCGACGGGCTTAAGGCCGGCCTGTTTAAATTTAGAACGCAATTCCTGTTGCGAGTAGCCGGCGCGGGCATGCTCATCTACAAAAAACGCGTCTTCCCCGGCATCTTCTTCGGCAAATGCGGAAGGTGAGTGCATCAGGAAATAGCCGCCCGGCCGCAGGGATTCGCGCATATTGCGCATCACTTTTACATCTTCTTCAATATGTTCGAGCACATCTACGCACAGCACAATATCGTGGCCGGGCTTCACAAATTCGAGCAGATTTTGCTTCTGCAAGGTGATGCGGCCGTTGGCGATTTCTTTTTCAAAAAAGAAGGCGCAGTCGTCTAAATAATCCTGTTTCACGTCCACCGCGAGCAAGTGCGCGGGCGAAAGATGTTTTAATATGAAATGATCGTACTGGCCGAATCCGCTGCCGGCATCGAGGATATGGAGCCCCGCCGCTTCTTTTTTATGGATGTGCCGCAGCTTTTGGCGCACGTGCCAGCTTCGCAGAAAAAACGTATCTAAAAGAAAATAAAACGCCCGGCGAAGCGGCCTTGAGCCTCGCACGAGAGCAGCAAGTTTATCTTTTACGGGATCGTAGGCAATTTGGGACATAAAAAGAAGGGGGCGGCAATGTAAGAAGAAAGAAAGAAGCTGGGCAGGCGGCTCTCAGCCCGAGGCAGCTGGCGCCGGGCCGGGGACAGAAGAAGCCTGCTCGGCAACCCTTGATGGCGTACTTTTGTTTCGGTTGCGCAACATCATTTCGCCAAATAAGCCAATAGAAAAAAACTGAAAGCCGACTACAATCAGCACAATCCCGAAAAGCAGCAAGGGGCGGCGGGCCAGAAACTCATCAAATACCAGCTTCATGAACACCAGATAAATAGTGATAGCGCTGCCGCTGAGAATCGATAAAAAGCCGGCGGTGCCAAAAAAGTGCATCGGCCGCTGCTGGAACGAGCGCATAAACATAATCGTGAGCAAATCCAGAAAGCCGTTAATAAAGCGCGAAAGCCCAAATTTTGACTGGCCGTATTTTCGGGCATGGTGTTTAACCGGCTTTTCGGTGATGCGCCCGTAGCCTTCCCAGTGGGCCAGCAACGGGATATAGCGGTGCATTTCGCCGTACAAGTTGAGGTTCCTGACCAAATCGGCCCGGTAAAGCTTCAGCCCGCAGTTGAAGTCATGCAGCTTAATTCCGCTTACTTTTGCCGTTATTTTATTGAAGAGCAGCGAGGGGATGGTTTTTGAGACGGGATCCTGCCGGTTTTGCTTCCAGCCGGAAACCAAATCGTAGCCGCCGGCTTCGAGCAGCTCAATCATGGCCGGGAGCTCGGCGGGATCATCCTGCAAATCTGCGTCTATCGTGGCCACATACGTGCCGCTGGCCTGGCGGAATCCCTGCTGCAGCGCGGCACTTTTACCATAGTTTCTGCGAAACCGAATGCCTTTAATGCTGGCCTGCCCCGGCTCGGCGCACAGCTTTTTAATCACATTCCAGGAATCGTCGCCGGAGCCATCATCTACGAATATAATCTCGAGCACATGCCCCGGCAGCAGGGCGGCTTGTAGCTGCCGGTTCAGCTCTGGCAGCGACTCGGCTTCGTCGAGCAGGGGGACAATAACGCTTACGACAGGTTTTCCGGAAGATTGAGAAGACGTTTTAGCGGAAGTATGGGACACTACGAAAGATTAAAATAAAATGAGAATCGATTATTCAGGAGGCACGCGGCGGCCCGGGAGGGCGTCGTTTTTATAGTAAACGGCCTGCCGGCTATGTTTTTATGCAATGATGTGGATAATTTAGCTCCAGACAGTATATTAGGAATTAGCAATTATATTAGTTACAAAAGCCTTGGTACACCTCAATATAAAGTTGTTTTACCCTTATAACAGAAATATAGCGGGTAAATTCCAGCATTTTTGGTACACACATGGCGCTATTGATGCGCTGTATAAACCGATACACCTTACATAAAACCTGATGAATGCCGCCGCACAAACTCTGTGTTATAGCGTTGGCATCTTTATCCCGTTGTAAAACTGTTCGATTACCGTAGCTACATACGCGGGGTTTTCCGGGCCATCATGGAATTTTTAAATTACGGATTCCGCAACATATTTCAGCAATGAAAACGCTTTACTATAGTCTGAGAAAAGTAAGCCAGCTTACCGGACTTTCTCCCGAGCTTATCAAAAAGTTGCAGGAGGAAGTTCCCGAAAAGCTTACTCCGGCAGATACTGCGGCCGGTAATCCGCTTTATACGCCCGGGCAGGTAGAGCTTATGAAAAAGCTGGGCGGTAAATACCTGAATCTGCCGGCACCAGAGAAGGCCGCCGACGGCGAAACCGATACCCCGCCACCGCCCGCCGAAAGCCCGGAAAAAAAACCAGAAACGACCCGGCCACCGGCTTCTGAGTTCATCAGGCCCGAGAAGCGCTCCCGGCATCTGCATCCGCTGCACCGCAAGCCCGGCAAGGAAACGCCGCCTCATCCTCTCTTTAAGGCCGGAAGCCCCGCAGCATCCCCCGATGCTAAAAACCCCGGCGCCGCCCGCAGCAGTGCCGGAGGGACTTCGGGAGAACATAAAGAAACGCCGGGCGCGCGCAATTTTTCAGACAAAAAGGACCGTCCTCAAACTACTAAACCCGACGCCAGCTACAAATTCCGCGCCGCTATTTCTAACCTCAAATCCTACCGCCGGTCTGCAGAAAATGCCG
>JBMCPG010000145.1:0-5027 GCA_048626035.1 Cyclonatronaceae bacterium | reverse complement strand
GGAGGTGGGCTGCGCCGGCATAATGATAAGTTCAAAGCGTGCTTCTGCATCCATATTTTTCGCTGGCATCTGCCGTATCGCGGCAAGTTCAGCTATGGAAAGCAGATCAGATTTATCTACTTCCGCTACTTCATGGGTGAAGTTATATGTAGCCCCCTCGTGCAGGGCAGTTACTTCGCCGGTAACCATATCGTGGAGCTGTAGCGTCCAGTCGTCGGGGAAGCCTTCAAACTGGCTTACCGAAAACGTCATTTCTTCGGCTACTCCGGCGGCATCAATATGAAGCGGCAGCGTGAGGATTTCATCATTGAGCTCGTAGGGCAGCGATGTACGCGCCTTCATGACGGGCTCAGCGTCGCGCTCGCCCGGAAATGCGGCCTGCGCATACGCGTTGCGGAGCGGCATCAGCTTGCTGGCATCCCAGCGATCCCAGCCAAAACCGGCGTTTTCATGGAAGCTCAGCATAATGCTGTTATCACTGATGATCTTGTTTTCCCCATCATTGCCGGGGCTTTCGGCGCTGAGTCTGAGCGCGAGCGAGCGAACTTCAGGAGCACTTAACGGGGATGGTATCGAAGGGTCTGCAATAGCAAGTCCGTCGGCATCATCGTTTTCTATCATGCCGCCCTGCATGGGCTGCAGCTCGGTTACGATTTGCCAGCCGTCGGTCGGGTTGTAGGTGCGCAGCGTGTTCTGGATACTGCCGTTCTGCGCAACAAGATTTCCGACCGGCAGCACCGCATCAAACGGGTTTCCAAACATGTTGAATTTATCGCCGTTTGCGTGCAGCGGATAGAACTGCGTGTTGGAAAACGCCTCACCTACCTGCCTCAGGTCAAGCGGTAGCGCGCCGGCCTCGGGCACATCATCGCGGGGGGCATCAAACAAATACCACAAAAATCCTTGTCCGGCAATGGCCGTTTGAGTGATGTTATCGGGCACGGCCCAGCCGTTTACGAGACGCGGATTTTCGGGGTCATCGGGATCGCCCGGACTCGTAACATCCGCGCCGCTGTAGTTTGCAAAAACATTGGGTTCAAATTCTGCATACGCGCCGCCGGGAATGCCCTGTACCAAATCCTGAGCGGCCAGGTTGTTTACGTTAGAAGGCGTTAAAGGAGACAGCATGTACCAGCCGGCGCCGCTGTTGAGCGTTTCTGTGAATACAGGCGCGGTAAACGGCGCTTGTGGCTCGGGAAGCAGCTTCGTAAACGTAATATCTTCACCGCCGGGATTTCCATCAGCATCGGCCTCAAAATTAGCGCCGTAGAATTCGTCGGAGGTAAAGCCGTTCTCGCCGTTCAGGTAGGTTTCGATAAACTGGATTTCAGAAACGGCGCGACCGTCGGCAAACATCGTGTTTAGGTCAAAGCTGAAAGTAAAGCTGGCATCGCCGGGCTCAAAATCGCTGTTCACGCCATAGCGGAAAATCAGACCATCATTATTGATTTGCCCTTCGGCCGGAATTTCCCAAAGGCCGCTAAAGCCGTCGTTGATGCCGATGGCATGGGTGGCTTCAAAACCCTCATAAAACGTGAGGGTAGAGGCATTGTCGCCAGCGTTGGAAATGGCGCGGCGCAGATCATCCTGCCCGTCATTTACCTGATCGTCGATCACGTTGCGGCCTGCTTCGCCGGTCGAAAGGTAAAGCACGAACTCATCGCTTAAATCGCCGCTTCCTTTATAAAAGGTAACGTTCACGGTAGAGCCATCCAGCTCCCAGACCATGCCCGAGCCGCCGATGGCTCCGCCAAAGCCGTCGTTTCCGTTGGCCACGTAATCGACCTCGAGCGTCGTAAAGCTGCGGGTGGCTGACCAGTCGCCCGCCGTTTCTTCCCCGTTAACGCCGCGTACGCGCCAGAATAATTCTTCGTTAAACGGCACCCGAACGCTTGTAGAAGTGCCTTCAACGGTAGCTGAGGCGATACTTTCGCCGGAAAAATCGCTTTCGCTATTTACTTCGATTTGATACTCTACAGCCGCGTCATCGGCTTCCCAGGAAAATTCAACGGAAGTAGCTTCGGCCTGGAAATTATCGGCCGGGCTGCTCAGGGTGATGGCACCGGGGACCTCCGGCGAAACTTGGTAGCTGGATTCATCAGAGAAGCGGGCCGTCCGCATCCAGTAATAATCGTCCGTTTCGTTATCATCGAGCGTTATGCTGGAGCTGATGACGCGGTAGCTGACGTTTGTATTTGCATCCTGTGCAGGAATCTGGGCAGTGCCGCTTATAGTGCCGCCATTATCAGCAAAGGTGATGGCGCTAAGGCTTGATGTCCCTCCAACCTGATACCACAGATACACATTTTCGCCGGTGCCCGGAAGCTTATTCAGCTCAACGGTAACATCAACCGCATCGGTCGGCTCAACTTCACCGGCAGCAGGAGATTGCGATACACTGTTGATTTCCGCAGGCTCTTCGGAAAACTCCATGAAGATAGCCGATGTACTCTGATATCCCTGATCTTGCCAGTTCATCACATAGTAGTTACCGTCGGACAAAGTGATAGTGTTGTCAGTTTCGCCTTGATGCGTGTAGGTTTGCAATGTGTTCATGGAGACCGTTACGTTAGCCCACTTATTTGCATATCTATTATCATCGGGGCCCGAAGTAAATATCCAAGTATATGTGCCGCCCGCCAAATCCGCCTCTGCGGCATCTACACTGAAATTGGTCTGCCAGCGGGTGGTTCCTTCGGTTATCTTTTGGACTTCCCCATCATTAATAGTAAAACTTCGAAGTACATCATTTTGAGGAGGATTATCAAAACTATCCCAAGTCCCGGGCATGTTCAGTCCTTCCGGTTCAAATATCTGCGCCTGCGCCTCATTTGTGCCCCAGGCGAAGGTGAACAAAATAGACAGGCAGAGCAGGTAGAGCGCCTGTGTGAGCAAAGCGGTATTCCGTCTGTTTGGCTGTAGCTTTTTTTGTTTCATAAGGTTTATTATCCGTGCGTTTGGGTTGTGTTCATGAATCGGGTAGCATGATAAAAGCGCTTTTCAAAAAATAAACAAAGGTGTCTGGGTTTAATGCGCGAGATGTAAAAAAATGTGTCCGCGCGTGCTGCGGTGCTTATGGGCTTGCGAAGCGTTTATTCATCTTTACGTAAGCGCTTACATGCGGATTTCATTTTAGCAATAAAAATATATACTTGCAAATATTTAGCGCTTACTCGCTTTAAAATTTTCGTTTGCAGGAATGAAGCCGGAAATCATGATGCCCGCACAACGCCCGAAACGAGCAGAGCCGCAGAGGGCCCCGCACGTTTCGGGCACAGGCGTTTTCCGTTCCTCAACCTCAACCTAAGCCTCAGCCTTACTTAATAAGCGTCATTTTCCGCGTAATAACCTGGCTTCCGGCCTCCCCGCTCACGCGCAGGCGATACAGATACACGCCGCTGGCCAGATCGGCCGCATCGAAGCTCAGGGTATGCGAGCCGGCATTCTGACGGCCATCGACCAGCGTAGCAACCCGCTGCCCCTGCACGTTAAAGACTTCCAGGCTGACCTCACTGCTCTCCGGCAGATCATAGGCAATCTGCGTGGCCGGGTTAAACGGATTCGGATAATTCTGCTTCAGCGCAATCTCGGCCGGCAGCTCTCCGTCCACCGGTGCAGAAGTCGTGGTTCCGGGATCAATCGTAAGCGTGAAACGCTCCCCGGCAAACTCGGGATTCATGGCGGGGCTGCCGTCTTTTTGCAGATCGCGGAAGCTTTCGATACGCGTAACTTCCTGAAGGCCAGGCGACATATTGAACTCATACTTATCCGCCTCACGCAGATCAATCACTGAACCGGTATGGCTATCGGTCAGGGTGATGGTCCAGTCGGTCGGCATATTCTCAAAAGTCGGCCAGCTAAAGCTCGCCTCGCCCTCATAAAACGCATTCTCAACAAAGGCACCCGCCGCAATCGAAAACTCCATCGGCTCATCCAGCTCCACCGGAAGCGAATTCAGCAGGGTTGCGCGGTTATCCTTCAGCGAGTAGGTATAGGCAAAGGTCGTAGCCATAGGACTCAGGAAATAAGCATCGCTGCTGCTGAAATCTTCGGTGTAATTTTCGCCAAAACGGAACCCGGTGAAAGACTCCGACTCGCCGGCACTCAGCTTAAGCGCCAGAACCGGCGCGGGATTTTCGTTGAAGAGACCGGCGTTATCGGCATTGGTTGTGCGGGCGCCGGGAGATACAGAAAGTGTTGGTTCTGATGCATTAGCTTTCACAAAAAAGGCCTGGAAGGGGGCGATATTATCGCTTGTTGTAACTCCGTCAACATTACCTGCTTCTGTATCTCCGCCGCTTGTAACCTTATAATTTCCAGACGGATCCCATAAGTAGGCAAAATCATCGATGTTTGTTTTGGTCCAGTCAGCATCTGCCCAATTCAGGGAAGCCCCAAAAGGATTGCCAAGTAAGTTCCAGCCGTCATCAGTGCCACAGCCGTTGCTGCAGGTTATAGTGAAGTCAAAATCGTTATTGGTCTCATCAAAATCGTTGACTCCTCCCGAAATATCGAAGGGGTTGCTAAAATCGACTTCCGTAGAAGCTTGTGGCGGGCTTCCATCAGAATATTGATACAGAAAGGTGAAGAAACCACGCCCCGGTGCCATTCCTGCCGGGTCTCCACTTGGCCGAATAAAACCATTATCAGCAGTTCCAGACACAGATTCATCATAGAAAAGCACATTTGAAGGGACATCGGTTCTGGAATCCGAGGCTCCAGGAAACCCCTGTGTCCATATGTTTGAAAGTAACCCGGTAGTACCTCCACTTCCGCCCAAATCTCCATTTTCCACGGGAGAAGTAAGGGTTATCCAATGCCCCTCGCCGTTTGCATTGAATGTGGGTGCTGTAATCAACCGCTCGAAAGTAATATTACCCGTTACTGAGCCATCATTTAAAAGAAACGCGCCTGATTCTACGGTGAGGTTATCTCCGGCCAGCGTGGCGTTTTCGGCTACCGTAACCTGCCCGGCAACGCTACGGGCGGAGTTCACGGTAAGTTCGCCGCCGTCTTCCACAGCTACG
>JBMCPG010000144.1:0-5039 GCA_048626035.1 Cyclonatronaceae bacterium | reverse complement strand
ACCGGCCGATGCCCGCGAAGCTGCACACATGCTGCGCCGCCTCAGCGGAAGCTGGCACGAAGTTATTACGGCTGTATGCCTCATTAAAGCCGACATCAACGGCCGTGCGGCGGGAAAGCGCGTCTTCCATGTGGCAACCCGCGTAGCCTTCGCAGCTCTCAGCGATCAGGAAATAAATACGTATATAGAAACCGGGCAGCCCTACGACCGGGCCGGGGCCTATGGCATACAGGACAATGCCGGGGCGCTTTTTGTGGAGCGCATCGAAGGGGATTATTACACGATTGTGGGCTTTCCGCTTCGCCGGTTTTATTATGAAATGAAGCAATTTGCCCCGCATGCGCTGCCCGCCCGGTTCCGTAGCTAAATCATAAAGCTATAAACGCTGCGTTCCTTATGGGTCTTTTACCGGAACTGAACCCGCCAGCGCCGGCTGCGGTTTATGCTGTCTCACCTTGAATTAGTTTTGTCTGTTTTGCTATGATGTTGATGCCTTCCACTCTCCCGGCGGCCGAACGCCCCGCAGGCCGTTTTCTACGTGCTTGTACTTTAATATGCAGCGTTTCTCTATTGTTCCTTTTTGTAACAAACGCCCTGCAGGCGCAAGACCGCCAGCAGTTCCAGCAGGCCAACCGCCTGGCAGAACAGGGAGAATATGAGCAGGCCGCAGAGCTTTACCGGCAGCTGTATGAACAAAATCCGGAATCTGTTTCGGTGATTGACCGCATGAGCGCCGCCCTCATTCAGCTTAAAGAATATGATGAAGCCATTGACATCCTGAAAACCTTTACCGAGCGAAATAGCGGCTATCCTAATATATCGGTGCGTATTGGCGAAGCCTACCACATGGCCGGGCAGACCGGGCAGGCCATGGCCTGGTGGGAAGAAATGGTGGAGCGCTACGATCAGAACGTGCAGGTGTATCGCCTGGTAGCTGAATCCATGGTACAGCGCCGCGAGCATGAAGCCGCCGCCCGCATGTACCAACAGGCCCGCGAAACCATGGGAAATGAGCAGATGTTTGGCTTCGATATTGCCCAGAATTTTACCGCCGCCGGGATGTATGAAGAAAGCATGCGGGAATACAGCCATCTTTTAACGCTCAACGCCGGGTTTATAAATGCCGTACAACGGCAGATCGCCCGCTACGATGATCCGTTTTTTAAGGATATTGCTATCATGGAATTTGAAGAGGCCTCCCGGGAAATGCGGCCGGATACCGACGCATGGAAAGTCCATCGGGAGATGTTGATCTGGCTTTATACCGAGCAGGAGCTCTACCGGCGGGCTGCCGTAACGGCCGAACGCCTCGAAGACCAGCTTCAGGAGCAGGGCCGTAGCGAGTATCCTGTTTATGAGCTGGGCCGGCAGTTTGGAAACCTCCGGGAGTTTGAGCTGGCCGTGGCCGCCTACCGCCGCTATACCGACAGCTCCGAACATCCGCTTTTTGCCGACAGCCGGCAGGAGCTGGCTAACCTTTCGATACAGCAGGCCCGCTATCTGCTGGATAAAAACCTGGATTTTGGCCCGCGCGCCGATGCCCTTTACGAGCAGGCCTACGCGCTGCTCGAAGGCCTGCACGAGAGCATGCCGGAATATCGGCAAATGGATGAGGTAATTACCGTACTTATCGAAATCTCGCTGGATCATCTCAAAGACCGGCAGCGCGCGCAGCAGTGGTTTTCGGTGATTCAGCCCGAAGAATCTGACAACGAACCCGGCGAGCCTTCCCTTGAGCAGCAGCAGGCAGATCCGGCAAACCGGCAGGCCCGCCGCGTTGTGCCCCGCCCGGATTCCAGCGTTATCGACTATCTGGAGGGCCGCCTTCACATGGCTGACGGAGAATTCAGCCGGGCGCGTATCGCCCTGAGCCGCGCCAACCGCGAAACTTCCTCTTCGGCCATGCGCAACCGCAGCCGCTACTTTCTGAGCCTCAACGATCTCTATGCCGGCGATTTCGAATATTCCAAGCTTCAGGTGAAGGCCTTGCAGCGCCAAAGCAGCTCGTATTATGCAAACGACGCGCTGCGCCTGCGCGGGATTCTTCAGGAAGGTATGAAAAAAGACAGCGTATTGGCCGGGCTGGAGCAGTTTGCTGCGGCCCGCTACGCTTTCGATACCGGGCAGCATGAAGAAGCACTGCAAACCCTGAGCTTTTTTGTTGATGCCGATGGCGAACCTGAACTCACGGCACCGCTCAAACCCGAAGCACTGCTGCTTATTAACCGCCTGCTGCGCCCGCGTGCGCCCATGGTAGCCTATTTAATGATGGGCGAATATATCGGCGCGGGCGCGAGCTCTCCTTATATGGAGCGGCTGCACTGGGAACGTGCCCGCCTGGCCGACGTGCTGGTTCATGCCGAGCGCAGCGAAGATCCGGGGTCGCCCAAGTTCAGCATTGGCAGTGAGCTGCAGGAGGAAGGCGTGCCGGCAGCGTTTATTGGCATGGCCGAAAAAGCAGCCGGCCGTAGAGCCGGCGATATTTCCGCTGAAACTGAAATAAGCGCGGCCGTAGAGCCACCCGGAGTAGAACAACTCATCGCGCATTATGAAGCGCTCATCATTGAGTTTCCAAACGGATTTTATGCCTCGGCCGCCCGGCAACGCATACGTGAGCTCGAAGAATAAGGGCTGTTTTTCCTCTTTTCAATTGTTTATTCCGCACTTTTGCTAATACGATATGATGTCTCTTAAAACACTTCTGATATCCTGCATGCTGCACCTGGCGCTTGGCATTTCCGGCCTCAGCGCTCAGCAGGTACTCATTCCCATGGATGAAAGCCAGACCAACCATCTGAAAGCCTACGGGGTAATCTATAACTATATCGATGCCGGAAACGAGGCGACCTGGCTGCTTAACTATCGTGGCGGCAGCTTTTTGGCCGCCGAACAGAGCGATATTGTGCGGGAGGCCCGCTTGCGAAATGTGAGCGTAGAACGCATTTCAGAGGCCGACGCGGCCCGCATCATCAGGAATGTAGAATCCAACAGCTCGAACACAGCCGCTGTACCGCTTCAGGAAACCCCCAGCATTGCCGTGTATTCCCCTTCTCATGCCCTGCCCTGGGACGATGCCGTAACGCTGGCCCTTACCTATGCCGAAGTTTCCTATGATCTGATCTACAATGAAGAAATTCTCGAAGGCGAGCTGGAAGACTACGACTGGCTCCATCTGCATCATGAAGACTTTACCGGGCAGTATGGCAAGTTTTGGGCCGCCTACCGCAACGCGCCCTGGTATCAGCGGCAGGTGCGGGATCTGGAGCAGATGGCGGCCAATCAGGGCTATAGTAAAGTAAGTGAAATGAAGCGCTCTGTGGCGCTTACCATACGCGATTTTGTGGGCAACGGAGGCTTCATGTTTGCCATGTGTTCGGCTACCGATACTTTTGATATAGCCCTGGCTGCGCAAGACGTAGATATTGTGCCGCAGCAGTTTGATGGCGATCCGCCGGATCCTGACGCCCGGGAAAAGCTCGACTACAGCCAAACGCTGGCCTTCGACAACTTCGACATCACCCTTGACCCTGCAGAATACCGCCACGGAAACATAGACGTGCCGGTGCGCATTGGCGAACTGGACGAAGCCCTGGACTATTTTACCTTGTTCGAGTTTTCGGCAAAATGGGATCCCGTACCCACTATGCTCACACAGAACCACGTAAGCAGCGTGAAAGGTTTTTACGGGCAATCCACGGCTTTTCGCAACGAAACCATTAAAAGCAGCACAGTAATACTGGCGCAGAATTCCGGCCGTGAAGAGGCCAAATATGTGCACGGGAACTATGGAGAAGGATTCTGGACATTTTATGGGGGGCACGATCCCGAAGATTATACCCATCGCGTTGGTGACCCGCCTACCGATCTGGATTTATTCCCCAACAGCCCCGGCTATCGTCTTATTCTGAACAATATTTTATTCCCGGCCGCCCAGCGCGAAGAGCTGAAAACCTATGTGCCGCAAGATTCCGGAGCCGATCTTATGCAGGCGCTGTTCGGACTCGGCGCAGACCATTAAACATTGCGCGATACGGCTTTCACCCCATGTTCTCCACCTTAATTCAGTTATGCCAAATCATCACGCTACGCCCAGTCGCTCGTTCTCTGATTTACTCGATATAATGCACCTGCTGCGCCGGGAATGCCCCTGGGATCGCAAGCAAACCCATGCCTCCATCCGCGATCTGATGGTCGAGGAAATTTATGAAGCCATCGAAGCCATAGACAACCAAGAGTACGATGAGCTGAAAAAAGAGCTGGGCGACATTTTGCTGCACGTTGTCTTTCATGCCGAGATGGCACAAGAACAACATCACTTTGATATGGGTGATGTGATTTATGCGCTGCAGGAAAAACTGATACGCCGGCATCCGCATGTATTTGAAAATACCGATTTGAAGGATGCTGATGCTGTAAAACAAAGCTGGGAGAGCATCAAACAAAAAGAAAACGGCCGTAAAAGCGTACTTCAGGGCGTGCCGGCCCAGCTTCCCGGCCTACTTCGGGCACAGCGCATGCAGGAAAAAGCCGGTGCGGTGGGCTTCGATTGGCAAACCTGGCCCGAAGCCTGGAAAAAACTGGAAGAGGAGCTGCAGGAGTTAAAAGAAGTGCTGGCCGAAAAGACCGCCTCAAATGAACGCAAGGAAGACGAAATGGGCGACGTCTTTTTTTCCCTCGTAAACGTAGCGCGCCTCAGCGGCCTGGATGCCGAAACCGCGCTGCGGGCTACCAATAACAAATTTACCCGGCGCTTCAGCTATATCGAAAAACGCCTGGAAGAGCAAGGCCGCCGCCTCGGGGAAGTCAGTCTTGACGATATGGATGTGCTGTGGAATGAAGCCAAAGAAAAACTTGGCTGAATTTTAGCGTAAATTCGCTAAAGTTTTGTATATTTTTGCAGCAGAAGCGATATAGGGCGTTTTAAAAATGGTTTATGACGAGCATTAAAGCACTTATTTCATCATGATAAAAAGCGCTTTTAGCTATTGCGGCTTGTTTATTATCGCTTTGATAATCACCTATTTATTGATCTGGCCTGA
>JBMCPG010000143.1:0-5041 GCA_048626035.1 Cyclonatronaceae bacterium | reverse complement strand
CGGAAACCGGAATTCGGTACTACACAACAGGGAATTTATATAAAGCAATCAGATTCAGACCTGATTGCTTTAAGAGCATCTAACGCTGTGCGTAGCAGAGCTTTTAAAATGAGCTCAGATGATACACAATTCATTGAGCTAAAAGGTGCAATTATAAATATGGAACGGGCGCTAATCTATATTTCTGAATCCGATAGAATTATTGTAGGAGATTCTACTCAAAATCTTGTTTTTGTATTTGATATGGATGGTGAACTGCTTTTCAGCTTTGGGAGAAGTGGCAGAGGGCCTGGAGAATTCAATTTTATCACAGGCATCATGCAGTTATCGATGGGTGATATACTAGTTTCAGAACCGTCAGGCCGGATACATCGTTTTTCGGATAACGGGACGTTTTTGCGCACCTATAATATTCCCATTACTGGTAATATGGTCCGCATGACAGAAATAAATAGCCGTAAACTCTTATTAGCCGGTTTAAATAAACGGGGCGCGGGTAATTTACTCCATTTTTTTGATCTTGATACCGGCGACATCACACAATCATTTTTCGAAGCCCCTTTTGAAATGGGAGCATTCGGAGGAGTATTATATAGTCAATCAAGTACGGCCTCTGCTATTTTTGACGGTACTTATATTTATGCATTTATATCATTTAAGGATGCGCTGTATGTATTCGATCTTAATGCAAATCTTATTAATGTCGTTGATAACATCAATTTTGAGCATATACTTCCCCTTACGCCTGAACCCGAAAGACTCTCCGAGCGTGAGTTAGCTGAAAAAATGGAGTCGTTTAGTAGAATTACAAATCTGTATTGGGTTGATGAAGACGTAATGCTAATTGAGCACTACAAAAGTGTAGATGTACAACTGAGTCCATTCAGATTTTCTGTTGAGTATGGGTTTGCGATAATGAAAACAAACGGTACTGTAATCGCAGAAGAAAGCAATGTTCCAAGAACGTATGGATTTAACGGTGATGAAGGACTGATCTATAGAGGGGCTTTTGAAAATCCCACAAATGGAACACAGCTTATAGAGGAATTGCCGTATTCTATACGGGAATAGCAAATACAGATTCATTCCTAAAAAAAATAGATGAGACGCTGATAATAAAAAAAGCTTCGCAGGGAATTCCGGGCATTTCGTAGCGCTTGAGATTTCTCCATTACACAGGCTGCGCTACGCTTCGCCTATTCCAGTCGAAATGTCCGGGAATTGGGGGGAGGCGGGTTCCTATCGAGTCTCCCCGGCCACATTTTCACAGTTTTAAGTCAGAAAATCACCGTTCTCAGTAGCTTTTGAATCTACAGGCCGTATCTTTGCAGGCTCATTCCCTTCCATTCCTGTAAGTTCCTCAATTCTCCAAACGGCATGCTTAAAAGCGAAAAGAGCATCATATTTCTAATTCATTGTCCCGATCAGCGCGGGCTGGTGGCGTCTATCAGCGGATTTTTTTTCGAGCGGAAGTTCAATATTCTGGGCTGTCAGCAGTATTCTGATTTGCTCACGGGCACGTATTTTATGCGTATGGAGGTTTCGCTGAGCGATTTGCAAAGTTCCCGGGCGCAGTGGGTTCCAAAACCACGCACTGCCTGTACGATATTTTGCTGCGCTGGAAAGAGGGGGAGCTGCCTTGCGAGATTCCGCTTATCATCAGCAATCATCCGGAGCTGGAAGAAGTGGCCGGGCGCTTTCGCGTGCCGTTTCACTGTCTGCCGGTGCGCAAAGAAACCAAGGCCGGACAGGAGGCCGAAGTGCGCCGTCTGCTGCGCACCCATCACATAGAACTGGTGGTCCTGGCCCGCTATATGCAGATTCTGAGTCCCGAATTTATTCAGGAATATGATCGCCGCATCATCAACATTCATCACGCGTTTTTGCCGGCGTTTCAGGGGGCAAATCCGTATCAGCGGGCCTATGAGCGCGGGGTTAAAATGATTGGCGCGACGGCGCATTATGCCACCGAAGATCTGGATGAAGGGCCGATTATTGAGCAGGATGTGCAGCGGGTGATGCATGAGGAAACCCCGAAGGAACTCAAGCAAATTGGCCGCGACGTGGAACGCATGGTGCTTTCCCGCGCGGTGCAGGCCCATCTGGAACACCGCATTATCGTTTCCGGCCGGCGCACCATCATTTTCCGGCGGTAGGGCCGCGATGCCATCATACTAATAAAAACAAAAAAACCGCCGGGCTGATTCTCAGCACGGCGGTTTTTATGATATTAAACGTAGCTGCGACGCGGAGGTTTAGCTGGTTGCTTTTCTGGCCTGTAAATCTACGAGCAGACTGCTGGCCACAAAAATGGAGCTGTAGGTACCCAGAATAATGCCTATGATAAGCGCCAGCGACAGGCCTTTGAGCACATCGCCGCCGAAAATAAACAGAATCGTTACGGCCAGCAGGGTGGTAACCGAAGTAACTACGGTGCGGCTCAAGGTATTGTTGATGCTGCGGTTAATGGTCTTGTCGTAGTCTTCCGTCTTGAAAATGAGGCTATTTTCACGAATACGGTCATAAACTACCACCGTATCGTTAAGCGAATACCCTACAATGGTAAGGAAGGCCGCGATAATGGCCTGATCAATATCCAGGCTGAAGGGTACAATATCGTAGAGCAGCGTGAACAGCCCAAGGGTGATGATGACATCATGGGCCAGCGCGGCTACCGCCCCGGCCGAATAATACCATTTTTTGAAGCGAATAAGGATATAGACGAAAATTACGCCCAGGGCGAACAGAATCGACTGCAGGGCGGCGTTACGCAAGTCTTCGGCAAAACGCGGGCCGACCAGATCAGCCTTGATGATTTGGGTATTAGATTCCGGAAATGCGGCTTCGGTTTCCGAAAGCACGATGCGCTGAATCTCGTTGATATCCAGCTCGGAATCGGTGCGTACCATGATGTCGGCACCGAAGGTTTTGACTTCCGGCACGCGGCCGAGTGGCTCGCTGAGCAGGTCGCGCATTTCTCCGACGGCCGGGGCGTCGCCCTCGAAGGCCACCACAATTTCGGCACCACCGCGAAAGTCGATGCCGAACTGAAGGCCTTTAAACACAATAGCCGCAATCGAAATCAAAACCAGAGCGCCGGAAATGGCATAGCCAATTTTCCGATTGGAAATGAAGGAAATTTTGGGATCTTCAAACAATCTCATAATGCAAAATTCTTAGGAAGTAAGGTGGAAATAAAATTATGGAACAGGGGTTCAGCGTGGGGTTACCCAAAGCTGACCTCGTTTTTGCGGGTATAGCTGAGCCAGTCCACAATTACGCGTGTAATCACAATGGCGCTGAATAGCGAAGCTACAATACCGGCCATCAGCGTTACGGCAAAGCCTTTAATGGGGCCCATACCAAAGCTGAAGAGAATCACGGCCGTCAGGAAGGTCGTGATGTTGGCATCCAGAATGGCGCTCATGGCGTTGCTGTAGCCGCTGTCGATGGCCGCCAGCAGGGATTTACCTACGCGCTGTTCTTCACGAATACGGTCGAAAATGAGCACGTTCGCATCTACGGCCATACCAATGGTAAGCACAATGCCGGCAATCCCCGGCAGGGTAAGCGTGGCTTTGAAAGCCGAGAGAATTCCCAGAATAAAAATGATGTTGAGCACCAGGGCGATGTCGGCAATGCCGCCGCCGGTGCGATAGTAGAAAATCATAAAAATGGCTACCAGCACGAGTCCGGCAATGGCAGAATTAAAGCCCGCCTGAATGGAGTCTTCGCCCAGCGTAGCGCCAACGGTACGTTCTTCAATAATATCCAGCGGAGCCGGCAGGGCGCCGGAGAGCAGAATATTCACCAAGTCTTCGGCTTCCTCGATTCCGTCTAAGCCGCTAATAGCAGAGCGGCCGTCAGAAATTTGCGTGCGCACGGTCTGATAGCTATACACTACACCGTCGAGAATAATAGCGACGGGACGCTCAATATTTGCAGCCGTAATCATGCTCCAGGTGCGCGCGCCTTCACGGTTCATTTCCATGGAAACTTCGGGGGCGTTGGTCTGCGGATCGAAACTGGGGCTGGCGTCGGTAATCACATCGCCGGTGAGCTCAATATTAGAGCGCACGGCCAGCAGCGGATAGGTTTCCGAACCAGTGCCAATGTTTTCGGCCCGGGCGCCCCACATCAGCTCCATGTTGGAAGGAATGGCGCGCTGTGCGGCTTCCCGGCGCAGAATTTCGTTTACCTCGGCGGTATCGCGGGCGCTGGCGTAAGCGAAGCGTACATCCGGGCCGCCAATATCGATAATGAGCTCGCTGAGGGGATTGCGGGTTACCGTTTCTTCTTCAATTTCGCCGTCTTCATTTTCGGTTTCTACCGTTTCCTGCTCGCTCACCGCGCCCATCACCCGCTCAAACGTATTGCGGACTTCTTCGGGGTTGGCCATCGTGCGGAATTCCAGCCGGGCCGTGCCGCGCAGCAGATCGCGCACCCGTTCCTGATCTTCTTCCACGCCGGGCAACTCAACCACGATGCGGCTCTCGCCTTGCTTCACAATAGCTGGCTCGGTAACGCCAAAGCGGTCCACGCGGTTGCGCACAATTTCAACCGCACGATCTACGGCATCGGCCCGCTGTTGTTCGAGATAAAGCTGTACTTCATCGTTGGTAGAAGCACGGGTGAGCTCGTCGGAATTACGATGAAAATAGCGGCTCAGGCGGGCGCCGGCATCACGGTTTTCAAACTCGTTCACAAACGCCTCAATTACGTCGGCGCCGGTTTCCACATTCTGCTCATTGGCCGTTTGCAGCACTTCGTTGAAGGTGTCGTCGCGCTGTTCGCGGGCGAGTTCGGCGATGAGCTCGTTGGTGGAAAGCTCCAGGGTTACATACATACCGCCCTGCAAATCGAGGCCAAAGTTCAGGGCGTTTGCGCGGAGGTTGGCCAGGCGATCGGCGTTCTCAAACTGATACTCTACCCGCTCTTCGGGCGAAAGTTGCTCCATGTGCCGCTCCTCGAGCCAGTGCCGAACGCTGTATTGCAGGTAGAATCCGGTGAGCAACAAGAAGCCAATGATAAAAAATATCTT
>JBMCPG010000142.1:0-5053 GCA_048626035.1 Cyclonatronaceae bacterium | reverse complement strand
CCCGGACACAGCCGAGGAAATAAGCCAGCTGTTTGAGGCGCCTGATCCACAGATAAAGCGCATGATGAAATACGCGCGGGTTCTGGAAGGCTGCGCCCGGCAGACCGGAATCCATGCCGCTGGCGTAATTATTGCGCCAGGAGAAGTTTCCAATTACGTGCCGGTAGCCCTGTCTAAGGAAAAAGATGTCATCACCCAGTACGACGGGCCAAATGCCGAAATGTGCGGCTTGCTTAAGATGGACTTTTTGGGCCTGAAGACGCTTTCGGTGCTCAAAACGGCCATCCGCTACGTGAAGGAAAATTACGGCCGCGAATATAAGCTGGATGATATCCCGCTCGATGATGCAAAAACCTTTGAGCTGTATCAGCGGGCCGAAACTGTAGGCACGTTTCAGTTTGAGAGCGACGGCATGCGCAAATATTTACGCGAGCTCAAGCCCTCGGTCATTGATGATTTGATTGCCATGAACGCCTTGTACCGGCCGGGGCCCATGCAGTTTATTCCGCAGTACATCAAGCGGAAGCATGGCGAAGAAACGGTAGAATACCCGCACGAAGATTTGCGCGAACTTCTGGAGCCGACCTACGGCATCATGGTTTACCAGGAGCAGATCATGAAAGTAGCTCAGAAAATGGGCGGCTATTCGCTGGGAGAGGCCGATATTTTGCGGCGTATTATGGGTAAAAAGAAGCCCGAACTGCTGCCGCCGGAAGAGAAAAAGTTTGTGAGTCAGGCCATTGAAAAAGGCTACGATGAAAAAACGGCCCGCGACGTATTTGAGAAAATGGCCATGTTTGCCGGCTACGGATTTAACAAATCTCACTCGGCCGCCTACTCGGTGCTGGCCTATCAGACGGCCTATTTTAAAGCAAATTATACGGCCGAATTTATGGCCGCGGTACTCACGCACAATATGGGTGATATCAAAAAGGTGTCGTCTTTTATTGAAGAAGCCAGCGCCCTGGGCATTCCTGTAGATGCGCCCAACATCAACACGGGGGCCGGAAACTTTGTGGTTCGGGACGGGCGGATTCAGTATGGGATGGATGCTATTAAAGGCGTGGGCAGCAATGCGGTGGCGCAGTTGGTGGCCGAGCGCAAGGAAAACGGGGCATACAACTCGCTTTTTGAGTTCACCTACCGGGTAGATTTGAAATCCTGCAATAAAAAAACCATGGAAAGCCTCATTCAGGCCGGCGCTTTCGATTGCATACACCCCAACCGGAACCAGCTTTTAGAAAGCCTCGATGATGCCGTACAGTATGCGGTGCGCAAGCAGGAAGAGGAGAGTCGCAATCAGTTCAGCCTGTTTGGCGGAGAAGGCGGGAGCCAGCAGATGGCCGAGCCGCGGCTGCGCGAGGTAACACAGCCCTGGACCAATATGGAAAAGCTCAAGCGCGAGCGCGATCATATCGGGTTTTATCTCAGTGGCCATCCTTTAAACAAGTACAAAGATGATATCCGGCTGTTTTCCTCTCATACGCTTGCCCCGGCCGATTGGGCCGATGTGGAAGACCGCGCGCAGGTAAAAGTGGCGGGCATCATCACCACGGTAAAACAAGTGCGCGACAAAAAAGGCCGGCCCTTTGCCTTCAGCACCATGGAAGACAAAGGCGGAAGTATCGAAGTTATTACGTTCTCGGAAGCCTACGACCGCTGCATGAATTTAATTCAGCCTGATACTATTGTGATGGTGGACGGACACGTGGATATGCGCAGCGGTACGCCCAAGATTATTGCCCGGAATTTGGAGCGTATTGAAAATTTGCGCCTTCAAAACCAGACTAAAATCCGGCTGTGCATGATGTTTGATACTCGTGAAATAAGCGATGAAGACGTTGCGCGGGTCGGCAAGCTCTGCAGCCTGCACAAAGGCCAAAGCAGCGTTAGCATCCGCGTACGCAGCCCGCATCATAACAAAAATCTGCGCATGAGTGCCCGCAAATTTGTGGTCGATCCCTCCGATGAGCTGCTGCGGGAGGTGCGCTCGATTCTTGGCAAAGAGCGCGTGTATCTCGAAAAGGCCGACTAAGAAAAGCAGCTCATAATTCTTACAAAGCGGCATAGTGAACGGTCAAAAAGCAGAGAACTAAAGGAGATTTTTTATCGTTTAATTAATGAAAACAGGAAAAAAAGATGTTGATAATATGTCCGGCAACAATTTAGCACAAACGCTTAAGCTTTAAATTTGCTGAACTAAGGCAAACAAATTCGCGTTAAAACATACACAAATAAATTAAACAAATTATATTATGGCCACTGCAACCACTGTAAAACTTACTGATAGCAATTTTGAAACCGAAGTATTGAATTCTGATGTGCCCGTATTAGTAGATTTCTGGGCTGAATGGTGCGGTCCGTGCAAGAAAATTGGTCCTGTTGTTGATGAACTCGCTGGCGAGTACGAAGGTAAGCTTAAGGTTGGTAAAGTAAATGTTGACGATAATTCTGAAGTATCTATGAAGTATCAGATTCGCAGCATCCCTGCTCTCATGATTTTCAAAAATGGCGAAGTTGTAGATCAGATTATCGGAGCCGTGCCAAAATCCGTGCTCAAAAAGCAAGTTGATGCACAAATGTAATCAGATAAAAAAATAAGCATGCCGGAAGTAAACAATATCACGGCATGCTTATTCGTAATGAACCTATCATAAAACCCCCTATAAAAGGGCAGTGTTTGATCACACTGCCCTTTATTTTTTTTCAAAAAACCGGGGCAGTATGCAAACGCTTTAATAATAGGCAAAACACACTGAAAGGGCAAACGTAAATCTGCTCAGGGCTTTTTCGCCTCTCTTGAGGCCGGCAACTTCGTTCATCTTTTTGACGGGCTTTATTGCTATTTAAAACTGCACGGTATAGGTAAAAGCCGGCAATACAGGCAGCATGCGCACGCTTTCCTGCCGGGCCGGATTATCATCAAAATCAAACTGATAGAACCAGAGATTACGTCGCGAATATACGTTAATAAGCTGAAGCTGAAGCTCCGATTCACCCAGCCCGAAAAATGTGCTGTAGTAATTAAAACCTATATCCAAACGATGGTAAGCCGGCAGCCGGGAGGCATTTACTTTCCCTACGATAAGGGGATTATCCGGCTCGGTGCCAAAAGGCGTATCTACCTGCGTGCGGCCCAGTGGCTGCGTGTAGCTTTGTCCCGTAGCGTAGTTGAACGCCGTGGTAACGTCCCAGTTTTGGCTTAAATCGTAGTTGAGCACAATATTAAGATCGTGCAGGCGGTCGTATTTGGGCGGATAAAAATCGTCGTTGTTGAAGCTTGGAAACTTACGCCGGGTGGCTCCCAGAGTGTAGCCTGCAAACCCGTTGAGCCGGCCGGTATTCCGGCGAATAAGCAGCTCTGCGCCGTAGGCATAGCCTTCACCAAAACGGAAAAGTTCGCTATAATCGAGTCCGGCGGTATCAGGAATGCGCGGATCAAACTCAAAAAGCTGACGCATGTTCCGGTAATAGCCTTCCAGCTCAAAGCTCCACTGCTGCACCGGATTCCATTTTGCCCCGGCCAAGAACTGATCGCCATAGGCGGGCGGCACGCCCTCATCGGTAAGCAGCCATAAATCGAAGCCCGAAAAAGCTTCGTTGCTAATAAGCGTGAGGAATTGATAGTAGCGCCCATAGCCGGTTTGCAGGCGTAAATCGGCAGTTGGGCGGTATTCGAGCTGAAAACGCGGCTCCAGCCGGAAATGCCCGCCGCTGGTATAATAACTGGCCCGAAGCCCGGTCGTCGTGTTCCAGCGCGGCGAAATTTCCCAGCGATTCTGGATGTAGCCCGAAAAATATTGCGATTCGATATCGGAGGTTTCGGTGATGTTGCCATCGAAACGATCTTCGATTGTGAGCAGCAGGTTTCCGGCCCACAGACCGGCTTTTACCGTATGCTGCTGCCCTGGCTGCCATTCCATATCGGCCTTGGCCGAAAAATCGTTAACGGTGTTGGCGCGCTCAAACTCAGTGCCGCCAAACTCAAACAGCGGGAAGTTGAAGTAGCGCGAGCCGGTGAGGGTGAGGCTGGCAAAGACGTTCTCGGAAACGATGCGCCGCCAATCCAGGCTCCCGGTGAGGTTGCCGTAATTCAGATTTAGCACCAAATCTTCGGCCGCGGGAAACACAACATCATCCTGACCGGCATAAAAGGCCAGGCTGAGGCGGTCGTCGGGGCCGGCATCAAAGTTGATTTTACCGTTTCCATCTACAAAATAAAAGCTTTCGGGGATGTTATCTACCGAGCCGTCCAGAGCCCAGAGCAGTGGCTCGAGCGTAGAGCGGCGCAGGGCAAACATATAAGAGCCGCCGCTATAGGGACCCTCGATTTGCACTCTCGAAGAAAGCAGGCCAAGCGAGGCCACGCCCTGCGTTTCGCGGCGGTTGCCGTCTTTGTTGTACAAATCTACTACCGAGCCGATCCGCCCGCCATACTCGGCCGGAAAGCCTCCCTTAAATACGCGCACATCGCGGATAGCATCGGGGTTAAAGGTGGAGAAAAAGCCAAAAAAGTGCGACGGATTGTACACCGTTGTGTTATCCAGCAGAATAAGGGTCTGATCGGGGCTGCCGCCGCGTATGTACAGTCCGGAAGAAAAGTCTGAAGCGGCCTTAATGCCGGGTAAAAGCTGAATCGACCGGAATACATCGGCCTGAAGCACGGCCGGCGTACTCCGGATTAAATCCGTCGAAACCGTTGAAACGCCTATTTCCTGCCGCTCTTCACGCGAGTAATAATCTTCGCTTACAACCACATCATCCATTTCCAGCCCGGCTTCTTCCAGGGCCACATTCAGGCGCAGGGTCTGGCCGGCCTCGAGCGTAATTTCGCGCTCTACGCTGCGGAAACCCACAAACGAGATACGGGCAATATAGTCGCCCGGCGGCACTCCGGAAACGGAATAAAATCCCGAACTATTTGTGGAGCTGCCGAGGGTGGTTTCCTGCAACACCACATTTGCCCCCCAGATGGCCTCGCCGTTTGCCGCTTCGGTGATGTAGCCATTGAGGGCGGCGCTTTGTTGCGCAGCGCTGTCCTGAACCGAAAGCA
>JBMCPG010000141.1:0-5088 GCA_048626035.1 Cyclonatronaceae bacterium | reverse complement strand
TCCGGGCGATGCACCGGGCTACGAATTTAACTACGCCCCCGACGCCTGGTACAACGATGTGGACGGCATCCGGCTGGGCATCCGTGTCCGGGGGCAGATGCCCGGCAGTTTTGATGACGGCCCGCACCGCCTTGATGCCGGGCTGTGGCTGAGCACCTGGTTTCCGGAGTTACCCGTTTCCTACTACGTTAAATACACCAACCCTATTCCTCGTATCAGCGCCTTTAACAGCGAAGGCAGCTACAGCATAGAAACAAGCCTGCGGACGGGATTTCACCGGCACGGGCTCGGGTTAAGCAAGCGCTGGCAACCGGGATTTAATGAAGACGAGTTCACCGAGCTGAGGCTTTTTACCGGCGCGTATCGCCATTACGACGAGGAGTATCTGCCTTTTTCCAGCCTGTGGCAGCAAGAATGGACGGGCATCACCGAAGTGAATTTTCTTCGGCAGCGCCTGCTTGCTTCCGGAGCCTGGTCGGTAGGTGCGGGGCTTCGGGCCGGCTACCTCAGCGAGTTGCAGGGCCTCGGCGATGTCGGCGCCCCCGATCCGGCCGGGGAGAGCGCCGCTTTCGCAAGGGCCAGCCTGCGCCTCAATTATGATTATTCCTTCGGTGAATCTGAATCCTGGAGATTGAGGCTGCGCGGCAGCGGCAGTCTGCTCAGCAAAGATACCCCGCCGGAGCATAGGGTGATGGCCTCGGCGGCTTCGGCCTACGCCTGGATGGATTCCGGCTTTTTCCGCGCTAAAGGCACGATTCCCACTCCATGGATGAACGCCGGCACGTTTCAGCTTACCGGAAGCGGGCCCAACCTGCGGGGCTATACCCGCCGCGATATGAAGGCCGCCGGGAACGGCACGCCCATTTTTTACGAGGCCTACACCGCCCTGAATCTCGAGCTGGATTACCCCAACCCTATCGACAAAAGCTTTCAGCGCATCCCGATTGCCGGCGATTTTCTGCGGCTGCGTTCCTACCTGTTTGCCGATGGCTTCAGCGGGCAGCGCAGCGACACCGACAGCCGGGAGGAATTAGCCGATGCCGGTGCCGGAATGGCCCTCACGCTCAATATACCCAACCAACTGGGCCAGCCGCGGGGGTTTGTGCTTCGCTATGATGTGCCCTTGTGGCTGTCCGATGCCTATCAGGATGAAGCCAACTGGGCCTATCGGAACGTGCTTTCTTTTGGGGTAGTAATAGGATTTTAAACAGCTTTACTTTATGTGCAGAAAACCGCTATATTAATTAATATTATTTTTTTGATATACCAATACATCAAAAAAGCTGCAAAAAAGAGCGTTTTAATAAAGCATAATTATATATAAACTCAGAGTGCCTACCGGCATCTTATCAAGAACGCTACAGCAATATCATGCTCTTCTATCAATCAACGGTTAAACGTCGGCAGAACAACGTATGACAGACAAACCCAAGATCTGGCTCTCCTCTCCGCACATGGGTACCGAAGAGCGTCGTTTCGTAACTCAAGCCTTCGACAGCAACTGGGTTGCGCCATTAGGCCCTAATGTAAATGGCTTTGAAAAAGATTTACAAGACTATACCGGCGCGGCGGCCGCGGCGGTACTAACCAGCGGCACAGCGGCTATCCATCTCGGGCTTGTACTCTCGGGCGTAGGCCGCGATGATGAAGTAATTTGCCAGAGTTTCACCTTTTGCGGATCGGCCAATCCGGTTCGCTATTGCGGGGCATCGCCGGTTTTCGTTGATTCAGAAGCCGATACCTGGAATATGTGCCCGGTTGCGCTGAAGCAATGTATCGAAGACCGAATACAAAAAACAGGTAAAAAACCCAAAGCCGTTGTCTATGTGCATTTATACGGTATGCCCGCCAAAGCAGATGAGATCCTGCAGGTGTGCAACAGCTACGATATTCCCGTTGTCGAAGATGCCGCAGAGTCGCTTGGCTCGAAATACAAAGGGCGATCATGCGGTACGCTGGGCACATTTTCGGCCCTGAGCTTTAATGGGAATAAAATCATTACAACTTCCGGCGGGGGCGCATTGCTGAGCGCCGATGCAGCACGCATCCAGAAGGCCCGCTTTTTAGCTACTCAGGCCCGGGATGCCGCCCCGCATTACCAGCATAGTGAGGTAGGCTATAACTATCGCATGAGCAATATCGTAGCCGGCATCGGGCGCGGGCAAATGCTGGTGCTCAATGAACGCGTAGCCCGGCGCCGGGCCAATTTCGAGCGCTATCAGAACTATTTTAAGGATGTTGCGGGCATCACCTGCCAGCCGGAGCCGGATCAAGATTTTGTATCGAACCGCTGGCTTACTACGCTTTTAGTAGATCCGGCCAAAACCGGCGGCATCACCCGCGAAGATATCCGCCTGGCCCTCGAAGCCGAAAATATTGAGGCCCGTCCGCTCTGGAAGCCCATGCACATGCAGCCTGTATTCGCGGCCTACCCCTTTTATGGCTCTGGCTATTGCGAACATTTGTTCGAACAGGGTTTATGTATGCCGAGCGGTTCGAATCTGGAAGAGCAAGATTTTAACCGTATCTTTTCGGCACTCGACAGGCTGCTCAAGCCCCACCCTCAGATGAACTCTGCGCAAACATAATACAGGCTTCACCCAATATGGATAGCATTATGGCAATTCATTATTTATTTTGTTTGTCTGTTTATTTTTTTGATGTTGACCAATATAGTAGCCGGCCGGGTTTTCTTCGCCTCGGCTGTATGGCCATGTGAACGCATGCTGCTGCTTCACAATAGTCCTGCCTCCTGCTGTTTACGCCCAAACACAACCCTTATCAATTATTATCACTGCTTGTACAGATTTTTCTATCGCATTTATGTACTCCATTATATAAATGCACAGGCTGTAAAAGATTTCTTTTGCTAACAGCTAAACCACACGAATGTGCTAAAAAAACTTAGATCAACCGGGTTTTGGTATCGGTTTATAAGTGATACAAAACGACGTTTTACGCTTAAAGTACTGCTGGATTTCAGCGTATTGCTGCTGTGCGCGCCGCTGGCGGTAATTATCAGAATGGGGCATATCGACGGCCTCGAGCCGGCGCTGCTTTTGGGCTATACGGCCCTCACCTTTGCTCCAAAGCTTTTGGGCCTGCGCCTGTTTAATGTGCATCGCCAATCCTGGCATAATGTGAGCGTGCGCGATCTTTTTGCCCTTTTGATGGCTATTGGAACCGCCATAGCCGTCGTGCTGCTGGTAGTGTTGAGCATACGCGCCTACTACGTAATTCCGCTGGGCATTGTCGCTATAGATGCAATGCTGTCGGTGCTGTTTTTAGGCGCATTCCGCCTTGTTGCCCGCATTGGCAGCGAACAATCTATGGCCTATATCAACCAGGGGCGAAACAAGCATAAAAACGCACAGCGCGTACTTATTATAGGAGCCGGAAGCGCCGGCACCATGATGGCCCGGGAGCTGCTGCGCCATCCCGAAAACAAAATGAAGCCGGTCGCCTTTTTAGATGACGACCCCTCCAAGCAGCGCCAGCGTTTCCTGAATTTAGAAGTGCTGGGAAAACTTGATGATCTTGAACAAGCCATACGCAAAACGAAGGCTGATGTAGTGCTCACGGCCATTCCCTCAAATCCTGAGCCTATCCGGAACGTGGTGGAAATTACCAGCAAGATGAAGGTGAATCATCAGATTTTACCCCGGCTTTCGGATTTGATTAACGGCACCGTTTCTATTTCACAGATTCGTAATGTAGATGTGCAGGATTTGCTCCAGCGCGATGCCGTAGAGCTTAATATGGAGGAAATTGCCCGCTATATCTCCGGACAAACGGTCCTGGTTACCGGCAGCGGCGGCTCTATCGGCTCTGAAATTGTGCGTCAGGTCTGCCGGTTCCGGCCGGCTTTCCTCATCTTGATAGGCCGCGGGGAAAATAGCATCTATCAGCTTCAGCAAGAGCTCAAACGCTATCATTCTACCACTCCTTATAAAGCTTATATCGCCGATGTGCGCGATAAAGTGAGCCTGCAGCGTATTTTTGAGCGGCATAAGCCCAATATCATTTTCCATGCAGCGGCCCATAAACACGTTCCGCTTATGGAAAGCAATCCCGAGCAGGCCGTGCTCAATAATATCATCGGCACCTCGAATTTGGTAGAACTTGGCCTGGAATATAACATCGACCGTTTTGTAAATATTTCTACCGATAAAGCCGTAAACCCAACTTCAGTGATGGGGGCTTCCAAACGCGTGGCCGAGTATGTGGTGGAATCGGGGGCCGTACGGGCCAAAAAGGGTAAAGTTTTTGTTTCCGTACGTTTTGGCAACGTGCTCGGCAGCCGCGGCAGCGTCATTCCTTTATTCAAAGAGCAAATCAAAAAAGGCGGGCCGGTTACCGTTACCGACGAACAAATGACGCGTTATTTCATGACAATTCCCGAGGCTTCTCAACTTGTACTTCAGGCTGGAGGCATGAACAATAACGGGGCCGTTTATGTGCTGGACATGGGCGAACCGGTGCGAATTGTGGATCTGGCCCGCGATCTCATCAAGCTTTCGGGCTTGCAGCCGGATGTGGATATCCCGATTCATTTTACCGGCATGCGGCCCGGCGAGAAACTCTACGAAGAAATCCTCACGGCCGAGGAGGGCACAACGCATTCTAAATATGAAAAGATTTTTATGGCCCGCAAAACCGGCGTAAGCATCGATAATCTTGAATATATGCTGGCTGAACTGCAAAAAGCGGCCGAAGCGGGCGACGAAAACCACATCCGCGAGTGCTTTTATGAAATTATCCCAAATTATAGCGGCTTTCTGCCTAAAACCGTAAACGGAGCAAAACCCATCAACAGCACCAATACGATATAAACTCCTTTATCGCCCCTAATCTCATCATTTATTATAGCATTTAGTTTTTACTTTTATGAAAATTTTGATCACCGGCACCGCCGGCTTTATTGGATTTCACCTGGCATCGTTGTTGCTGCGCGAAGGGCACGAAGTGATTGGCCTGGACAACGTAAACGATTATTATGATGTCAACCTGAAGCTGGATCGTCTGGCTCAAAATGGAATTAATGCCGCAGAAATCGAGCACGACCGCCTCATTGAGAGTACAACGGAA